>CAMBQS010000005.1 GCA_945870015.1 Desulfocicer vacuolatum DSM 3385 | reverse complement strand
GCCTCATTCCATGTTTTTCCATGGATGCTGATCCATTCATTGCTCACATCGGTTATGACCTGTTGGATCTCTTTGGGCAGCTCATTCCATTTGTTCAGGTTCATTACGACAAACATGGAAGTGGTATATCCCACAGCAGCGCAATCGGTCGTATGTTTGATCACCTCAGCCTGCCGCCAGCCTTTCAATACTTCCATGGGGCCAAAGGTTCCTTCAACCACGCCTTTTTGCAGAGATTCATAGGTTGATCCCTGGGGCATGGCAACAGCGACACCGCCTAAGGCTTCAACCACTTTCGCACTGAGACCGGTTGATCTGATTTTCATTTTTTTCAGATCTTCAAGAGAAGCGACCGGTTTCTGGGTATGAAGAAGGCCGGGGCCATGAGCATGGATATAAAGAACCTTCACATCGTCAAGTTCCTTAGGTTTGTTTTTTTGATAAAACGTGTTCGCGACTTTTGTTGCGACCACTCCGTCCGGATACCCAAGGGGCAAATCCAAAGCCTCCATTACCGGGAACCGGCCACGGGTATAGGCAAAACAGGACATGCCCAGATCCGAAATTCCCTTTGCCACACCATCATAGCATTGATCTGCGCTGGTCAAGGTGCCTCCCGGAAAAACCGTGATTTTGACCTGGCCGTTGGTGCGTTTTTCAATCTCTTTGGCCCAGTTCATGCCATCCTGACACTGGCCATGGGAAGCGGGAAAGAAGATGCTGTAATTCAGGTTGTAGGTTTTCCCTTGTGCCTCAGTAAAGGCAGTCAATTGGAAGGCCAGAAAGACCAGCAGGATGGAAAGCAAAGCTTTTTTTTTCATGGGTTCTCCTTATTGTCCAATGTCAGTTGAAAGGTTATTGAATAGCAGTTGTTCATTATACATTGTTTTTCCAGTTTGGCACTCAAACAAAAACGAATTTAAGGTGCATAGTCAAACAGGTTACTTATATATTTTTAATTTCCTGAACCTGTCAAGAAAATTGATAGGCAGAATAAACATTCCTGTTCTCCATTGTTTCAGATATCTGAATTCCGGGTATTACCATTGCCTATTACCGGAAGGATCATTCCACAGGGAACCGGCTTTCAAACAAGGTAACAATCGCATCAGCAGCAGCGGTGTCCTGGATCGTATCCATATTGATGATCAGGTCAAATTCGTGGGGCAATGCTTTTTCTTTTCCATGCACCTTTTTGAAAAAATCCTTTTGTTCCTGATCCGCCTGGGCAAGAATTTTTTTGGCCTTCTGTTGACTGACCTTCAGGGATTGGGACAGATTTTCAATCCGGTGTGCGATGGACCCGATACATCGGACCGCAAAGACCCGGTTGCGGGGAAGCATTAAATGGATGCCGCGTCCGACAAAAACAGTTTTTTCCATATGGGCGAGAAAAAAAGCTGCAACAAACAGTTGCCTGGTGTATTCATCCAGATCAAACAGGCGATCCCCCAGAATCCGGCCCATCCATTCCCGAAGTTTTCCGGGATAGCGTTCATCAAAGGTTGCGATGCTGGCCTGGTTCAGATCTGTTGCTTTGGATATGGTTTCGATCACTTCCCGGTCAATTACCCGGTACCCTATTTTTTTGGCTGTTTTTTCAGCCAGCGCAAGGGCTCCGACTCCGATTTGACGGGAGAAACAGATAGCGGGGAAAATTTCCAGATTATATTTGCGGACTTTTTTGCGGAGCGCTTCCTTGTTGATTTGTTCAGCATAATCATCCGCCAGTTGATTGACCCGGAGTTTGCCTTTCCAGTATCGGCTTAAGTCTGAATTCCACAGTTGTTTTTTTTCGGTCATATTGCCTCCTTCGTGATAATCAGGTTGCGTCCAAAAGAAAATCCGTCTTCCCGGAAAAGGGCCAGACAAGCTTTGACCACCTCGGGGTCATAGAATTTGCCGCTGTGTTCGGATATTTCGGCCAGGGCTGTTTCAATACCAAGGGCAGGACGGTAAGGGCGGAATGAACTCTGCGCTTCCGTCACATCGGCTACGGTCAGGATTTTTGCTTCCAGCATGATCTGATCTCCCGTGAGACCCAGAGGGTAGCCGGAGCCGTCAATGCGTTCGTGATGCTGTAAAACAATATCGGCTACCGGCATCTGAAACGGAATGGTTTTCAACAGATCGTACCCCACCCGAGGGTGAATTTTCAGCAATTCCCGCTCTGTTTCCATCAATTCTCCGGGCCGGTTGATCAAAGCTGAAGGGATCCGGATTTTACCGATATCATGCAGGATGCCGGCAAGTTCGATGCTGCGGATCTGTTCCTGCGGCAAATGCATGCGTCTGGCGATGGCGCAAGCCAGAATGGCCACACGCTGCTGGTGCCCGGCTGTGTATGGGTCTCTTATTTCAGCCATCATTGTGATGACGGAAATGGTGGCCTGTAGCAGTTGTTGCAGTTCACCGGTTTTCCGGGCGACGATCTGCTCCAGATCGGCATTGTGAGCGGCAAGTTCCTTCTGCATGGCGCGCATGGAAAGGTGGGTTCGAACCCTGGCCAGGACTTCTTCGGTTAAAAAAGGCTTGGTGATGTAATCTACGGCGCCGATTTCAAATCCTTTGGTTTTTCGGGCTGCATCATCCAGTGCGGTGATGAAAATCACTGGAATGGCGTTTGTGGCCGGATCGGTTTTTAAATGGCTGCATACTTCAAAACCATTCATTTCCGGCATCATGATGTCGAGTAGGATGATATCCGGCTTTTCCTTGCGGGCGAATTCCAGTGCCTTTATCCCGTTTTTGGCTACACCCAGACGGTACTGCTTCTTCAGGGTGCTGACCAGCAGATCCAGGTTGGTGGCATTGTCGTCCACGATGAGAACAAGCGGTTTCTGATTTATCAATGAAATTCTCCCGGACCGTTCGTGCCCATGCTCTGTAACAGGGCATGAACCATCTGGGTCGCCTCCTCATAGTCGTAATTGTTGATCAACCGTTCCATGGTCCTGTATGGTTCGGCTTCAATCATTGTCTTCAGTTCATCCAGCAGGTGGTTGCTTTCTTCGGGGTCTGACCGGGTCAGCGCCTGGGCCAGCTTGACCAGGGTTGGATGCAGCGTCTCCGGAGGACGGCCGGATGGGGCAGCCGCAGCCAAGAATGCTTCCTGCGGTTTGTTCTTCATGGATCCGATGGTAGTCAATACAGTATTCAATTCATTTCGAACGTTATCCAGCAGAGTTTGCATTTCTTTTGTTTCTGAAGGGCTGGAAGCCGCAGATTCCAGTTCACGAGCTGCGGATTCAAGTTCCCGGGCGCCGATATTGGCAGCACTGCCTTTCAGGGAGTGGGCCAGGAAGGTCAACTGATGGAAATCGTTTGTCCGGGCTGCTGTCTCCATTTGGTGGGCGGTATCACGGTTGCCGGCTGAAAAACCGTTCAGGATACGCAGATAAACCGGCTCGTCGAGTTTTGTGGCCTCCAGTGTTTCCCGGATATAAAGGCCGGCTGCATGATCCGGAAGAACAAGGCGGCCGGAAACAGTTTCTTCCTGTTTTTCCTGGTTCAGGACATTGTTCGGGGAGTCGGCCGGGCGCCGGTTTTTCAATAAACGCCAAAGCAACTGAAAAAGACGCTGCTGGCTGATGGGTTTGGCGATATAGCCATTCATGCCGGCGGAAAGGCAGTGTTCTTCGTCGCCGCGCATGGCCCGTGCCGTCAGTGCGATGATAGGCAGGGAGTGGAAGGCCGGGTCCTTTCGTATCTGCTGGGTGGCTTCATAACCGTTCATTTCGGGCATTTGAATGTCCATAAGAATGACATCGAAAGGACGGGTGTTCACCAATGCAAGTGCCTGTTTGCCGTTGACAGCCGTCTCCGACAGCATGCCGGCGCTTTCCAGAATGGCAACGGCAATTTCACGGTTGGTGGGATTGTCTTCCACTACCAGCACACGAAATCCTTTCAGGCCGCGTTTGTAGACTGAAATATCTGTAGTGATGGGACTGGTATGGTCATCAGGGAGAAGGCCTTGCCGGCCCAATGCTTCCATAACCGCGTTAAAAAGGGTGGATGGATGGACAGGCTTAAACAAAAAAGCGTTGATACCTATTTTTTCCGCTTCCTTTTTTTCCGTATCCCGTCCAAAAGCGGTCATGATGATTATGGGCAGTCTGGATTGGATTTCCTGACGGATTCTTCTGGAAGCTTCCAGTCCATCCATTTCCGGCATGATCCAGTCGATTACCATTAAATCCAGAGGATGACCGGTCGCCTTGTGATTCCGGATTTTTTCTATGGCCTCTGAACCTGATGCCGCGGTTTCAGTGGGAAAACCAAAGGACTTCAGCATCCGGGTAACAATGGTAAGGCTTTCGGGGCAGTCATCCACCACCAGAATTTTCAGGGCGGCGTTTTCTCCGGGTGGTTTGCTTTCCCGGACAGCTTCATTTACGCGAATTCCAAAGCGGGCCGTAAAATAAAAAATACTGCCGTGCCCCAGTTGACTATCCACCCAGATGCGTCCTCCCATCATTCCGACAAGTCGTTTGCATATGCTGAGCCCCAATCCCGTACCTTCGTATCTTCTGGTATCGGAGGCGTCTGCCTGGGTAAAGGGCTCGAACAATTGATCCAGATAATCCTTCGGGATGCCTACACCCAAATCTTTTACCCAGAACCGGATTTCCACCTGTTCGGGGGAACGGTCGGATGGATTGGCTCCGATCAGGATGAATCCGGATTTTTCCGTAAATTTTACGGCGTTACCAACCAGGTTGGTCAGAATCTGCTGGAGGCGCATGGGGTCTCCCAGAAGTACTCCGGGTGTCTGAGGATCGATGTCCACCAGCAGTTCGATATGTTTTTCCGCAGCACTGTTGAGGAACAGGTTCACCACGCGGTCCACTACTTCGTCCAGCATGAACTCCTTGGAGTCCATGCTGAGTTTGCCGGCTTCAATTTTGGAAAAATCCAGGATGTCATTGATCAGGCCGAGCAATGAATAGGCGCTGGAATGAATGATTTTCAGGTATCGTTCGGCCTTGGGCGGCAGTTTCTCGTTCATGACCAGCTCGGCAGCCGCAATAACTCCGTTCATGGGTGTACGGATTTCGTGACTCATGTTGGCGAGGAATTCACTTTTGGTATGGGTGGCTGCTTCCGCCAGTTCCTTGGCTGTTTTGAGGGCGGCATCGGTTTTTCGATGCTCGCTGATTTCCGCTTTCAGCCGGCCATGGGAATCCCGTATCTTGCGGTTGAGTCTCAGGATAACGCCGGTAAAAACCGCTGAGCCGAGAAATGCCACAAAGGCAGCCAGCAGCCAGCGCCAATAGGTTCGAAACACATCTTTGGCTGAAATTTTGTCGATATCCTGATACGGCCCGACCTTCAGGAAACGAAGGCAGTCGTGAACACTCTGGTAATTCAGGGGGATCGTCCATCCAGCGCAACGGGATGTTACAGCAGCCTTTTCATCCGGAGACATCTGCAAGAGGGCAATGGTTACTTTTTCAGCCAGATCATCGGAAGTCCGGCTCAGTTTGGCCATGGGCCATTCCGGATATTCACGCGTGGAGCACAAGTAGGGCCGGGTCTTCTGGTTTCCGGCAGGATCGGGTAGAATACGGAAGTCTTCCAGTCGAATTTTTCCTTCAGCAGCCATGTACTCCAGGATGTCGGTGCGCACTCCGCCTGCATCTGTCCGGCCTTCCAGAACCGCCTGAACGACCTTGTCATGCGTGCGTCCAAAGGTCAGCGAGGTAAAATCACGATAGGGATCAAGACCCTGCTCCTTCAGCTCACGCCAGATGATCAGCCAGCCCCCCAGAGAGTGTTCGTTGGCGGCCATGAATCTTTTTTCTTTCAGATCGGCTATCCCGCTGATATCCTTTCTTTTTTTCAGCCAGAAGACCACTCCGCCGTAAGTTTTGCAGGCACCGCCCAGGCATCTGTTTTTCAATGTCGCAATCCGGTTGACGCCGTACCGGCTTTCCAGTTCGACATAAAACAAAGGGTTGGCCAGGATGAAGTCTACTTTTCCATCCCGGACGGCTGTTTGAATTTCATCATAAACCAGAGGCAAAATTCTGAAATTTATCCCGGGAATTTTTTGATGGAGAAAGACAGCGGTTTCACTCCATTCTTCAAGACATTGTTCGCGATCCATGGTGGCCAGAACACCGATGGCCACATGCCCGGATTCGTCCGCCCCGGCTGAAATGCCTGCGAAGGCGAGTATGGCGATAAAGGCAGTAATAATACATATTTTGACCGATTGTTGGGTCATGTTGATTGTGAACCCGGCTAGGAATAAAAGGGAATCAAGACCTTGCTTTTTTTAAAAGTCGAACATATGTGAAAGTCGATTGTGTGTCAACAACAATACGAATGCAACTTTTCCAGGTTCCTTACCGACAAAAATGGATGGGGTAAACTCCACAACAGCGTAAAAGAGATGTGGATATGGAGGCAAACCTTCTTATTCCCTTGACAGGGATTTCTCATCCTGCAATATTCTGTTCCAAACAACCGAATTCCCATGGAATAAATAAGCCTTATTCAGGAGAACCCTATGTCTAAACCTGTTCGACCGATTCTTCCCAGCCCAGGAAGACTTGTATCCAATGGGCGATTTAATCTAGGCACATTCAAAGAAGAGTTTACGGAAATCAATCCTCTTGATGTGGAAATTGGTGGTTTGTTTCCGTATCCCCGGGCGTTTAAGAATTTCCGCTTGAAAGAGTGGCAGCATTTTGCACTGGTGAATGAAGAGTACTATATCAGTCTGGCGCTTTTTAATGCAAAAACCCTGGCGCTGGCCCAGGTGTGCCTGTATGATCGGAAATCAGGCAGCATCCATTTTTATGAAAAAAAGACACTTCCGGGTAATATCCATTTGCCTCAGGCTCTCTGGAATGGTCATGCATCCATGAACCAGAAAGGATTTTCAATAAATATTCATAATGAACTGGCTGAGGGGCTGCATACCATATCTTTTAAAATCAATGCGACAAAAAAGTTGCCCGCTGTTGAAGGCAGCTTTACCTGTTTTGAGGATATGCGCGAGTCTGAGCCTATTGTGGTTTGTCTTCCCCTGAAAGAGAATCGGGCCATGTATTCGCATAAATATGTATGCCCCATCGAGGGAGAGTTGACCCTGTCCGGGAAACCGATAGTGTTTTCACGTAAGAACAGCTATGGTCTGGTGGATATCCATAAGGGTTATTATCCGTTTGTCATGAAATGGCACTGGGCAACGGCCGGCGGGTTTGATCCGGAACATGGTCTGGTAGGGTTGAACCTTACGGATAACCAGGTTAAGGATCAGCATGCCTATAATGAAAACTGCATCTGGTTGAATGGCCGGTTGCATCTTCTTCCGCCTGTCCGTTTTACTTTCCTGAAGGAGGATCTGTACAAACCATGGCGCATTCAGGATCAGGATGGAAAGGTTGATCTCCTATTCACACCCGAAGTAATTCGTACGGTGGATATCAATGCACTTGTTGTAAAAACTCAATATCGCGGGCCCTTTGGGTCATTCACAGGATGTTTGAAAACAACAAGCGACGAGGTGATACAGGTGAATCGTTTTTTTGGCATGTGTGAAGATTTTTTCCTGCAAACATAGATTTCGAATTTGTTTTCCATCTGTCAAAGGAAAAGAAAATGGAAAAGAACAATAACCTTTCCTGCTGGAATTGTAAAAAACCAATCGAAAAGACGGGCATGAACTGCCCTCACTGTAATGTTTTCATCGACAAGGATATGATCGAACGAATTTCAGCAGGCGGAATAACAAAGGTGCTTTCCGGCGGGTTGCGTCCCGGAACCATTTTTGATGAACGGTATGAAATTATCAAACCGCTTGGACGGGGTGGAATGGGTATCGTCTACAAGGCCCATGATAAGTATATGGATCGGGATGTAGCGTTGAAACTGATTCCAAAAGAGCTTTCCATGGATCCAAAGGCAATTGCGGATTTAAAACGTGAAGCCACACTGGCGCTTGATCTGACACATGAGTTTATTGTACGGCTTTATAACCTGGATACCTGGGATTCTTTTACATTTGTCACAATGGAGTATGTTCCGTGCGGAACCCTTTCACACCTCATGGTTGAAAAGGGCGGAAGCCTTTCTCTGGATGAAGCACTTCCGCTTTTAATCCAGATCGGGCAGGCACTGGATTATGCCCATAGCAAAAATCCACCGGTGGTGCATCTGGATTTAAAACCATTGAATATTTTGCTTACATTTGATGGGTATGCGAAAATTACGGACTTTGGTCTCGCCAGGGTGCTGCGGGATCTGGCTACCCGTGTCTCTGCATGGGAAGCGGCTGGATCACTGGCATACATGGCCCCGGAGCAGATTCGAGGGAAGGGGATCGGCACCTGGACGGACATATATGCGCTTGCCGCGGTTGCCTATGAACTGTTGTCTGGTCAACCTCCTTTTTTTACAGGAGATTTGAGATGGCAGATCATGCATGAAACAGTGGACCCGATTCCGGATATGCCGGATCATGTCAATAAGGCGCTTTTGGTTGGTCTGGCAAAGGATAGTTCCCTGCGTCCGAAAACAGCCGGGGATTTTGTAAAAATGCTTTCCGGGGAGATTCCGGTTTCGGATATCCATAAGATAAAATGGCCCAGGAATGAAAAAGGTCGTAAGGGTGTTGATGCAGAAACAGAGGAACCGACTGTTTGGAAAGAGGAATGGTTTGAGACCTTTGTTCCGGATGAAAAGAAAACACCCCAAAAACCTTCCAGGCAGCCTGTTTTTATGTACAGTGTTATCACATTTTTATGCCTGCTTGTGCTGGCTGAACTGGGCTGGATACTGTATTCGCAAAATAATAGTAACGGCAGAACAGTGGATCGGATCCTGACCTTTTTCATGCCGGATAAAAAAGGGCAGTCGCCCTCTGCAGGAGACCTGCCGTCTCTTGAGAAGAAAATGATCGTTCCCGGCGAAGATGAATCCAAAAAAAAGAGTACGACATTCCGGATTCCATTGCAGGAGGGAAAGGAACCCGCTCCGCAAGCGATCGGACAATTATCTCTGGTAACTTCTCCTGTTGAAGCGGAAATATGGATTGATGATCATCAGAAAGGAGTAACACCGCTTGTTGTAAGTGATCTGACAGAGGGCACACATACTGTAAAGGCAGTAAAAGATGGCTTTCAACCCTGGCAAGGGGAAGTGCAGATTCAACCATCACAGGTTTTTGAATTGCAGATCAACCTGAAGCCCATAACCGGTTCCGTATCAATAGACAGCAGGCCAAATGGCGCACTGGTTTTTATCGAAGGAATCCAGGTGGGCACAACCCCGGTTACCCTGGATAAAACAGTATCTGGAAAACAGTCGATTGAAATACAAAAACAGGGATATGAAAAGTGGCAAAGTGAAGTGGATTTTTTATCAGATACAGACAATGACATAACCGCAACACTGAAACCACTTCCGGGAAAACTCCATATTATCAGTATTCCGGCATTGGCGGATGTCTTTATATCCGGAAAGCGGATTGGCAAAACCCCTGTAAAAATAGATGCGGTCAAAGAGGAGAATCTGTGGGTGGAAGTCCAGATGCCTTGCTATGATTCCATCAAGAGGAATATTTCTGTTTTGCCGGGCATGGAAGAAGAGACCAAATTCGTTTTGCAGCCTTCATGCGGAGATATTTTTATCAAGAGTCAGCCGGGAGGGGCGGATTGGTATGTAAACGGTAAATTGATGGGGAAAACACCCGGAAAAACAAAGGCCCTGGAAAAAGGGACGTATACCATCAAAGTGAAAAAAGAGAAATATGCAGACTGGGAAACAGATGTGGAGATTCATCCTCTAAAAAATGATCCGATCGTTGCCATATTGGACCCGATTGTTGAATTGGCCGGAAAGTTTTATACGGATCCGATTACCAAAATGGAATTTGTCTGGGTTGAAAAGGGCTGTTTTCAGATGGGAAGCCCTTTAGATGAGAAGGATAAAAGTTCAGATGAAAATCCGGTTCATTCGGTTTGTCTGGATGGATTCTGGATCGGCAAACATGAAGTGACACAGAAACAATGGGTAAAAGTATTCGGATCGAATCCTTCGTCGTTTCAAAAAGGCGGTGATTATCCTGTGGAAAATGTATCCTGGAATGATGCGAAAAATTTCATTTCCAAGTTGAATGAGATGAACCAGGGTAAAGCGGTCTATCGCCTTCCCACGGAAGCGGAATGGGAATATGCTTGCCGGAGTGGGGGGAAGCCCGAGAAATATTCAGGAGGGGATATACCTGATTTGGTATCCTGGTTCAGTGACAACAGCAAAGGGGCAACCCAGCCTGTTGGAAAGAAAAAACCCAATGGCTTAGGTCTGTTTGATATGAGCGGGAATGTTTTTGAATGGGTTGAGGATGTTTATCTGGCTGATGCTTATCTGCGCCATAAACCCTCCAACCCGGTTTACAGTGGAGAAGGTTCATACAGGGGTTGCAGGGGTGGAAGCTGGCTTTTAGCCGGCAAAGAAAGCAGATCCACAAACCGGAGTTATTATTACGCGACCAGTCGAAACTACAATCTCGGATTTCGTGTTGTTAAAAATCCATAATATGAAACCGCTTCAATCATTCGATATGTTGAGGCATTTTCAATGAAAATGTGTTGTTGAAAAAGAACGGCTACAATCAGAATAAAATTCTTTGGGCAGTGGAGACAAACTCCGGGCTCACGCGATCCCGCAACGAGGATTATTATATCGCCCGTCCTGCTTTTGGATTGTGGGTTCTATGTGATGGGGTGGGCGGTCATGCAGAAGGCGCGATGGCAAGCCGGGTTTGTGCTGAAACCATCGCCTATTCTATTATTCATGGAAAAGATCTGGACCAGGCGATTCAGCTTTCTCATGAAGCGGTGCGTACTCTGGGAAGGAAAGCATCCAATCATTCCGGGCACCCATGCAGTACGGTTGCCGTATTGTTGATTTCAGAAAGAAAGTGGACAGTTGCATGGGTAGGTGATACGCGGGTGTGGTTATTTGAGAAAAAGAGATTACAGCAGATAACAAGAGATCATACCGTTGTCCGGAAGCTATTGGACTGGGGTGTTATCACAGAAGAGGAAGCGAAAAACCATCCGGACCGGCACAAAGTTACCAGAGCGATCGGAATTGGAAAAGATTGCATTGAGATCAGTATCCAAACCGGTGCATGGAATTCAAACCAGGTTTTTATTCTCGGTACAGATGGAATGGCCTGTCGTGATGAACCGGAAATCCTGTCTAATATACTCATCAATACGGTTATTCCGGATCAGATTGTCGACAAACTGGCCTATGCCAGCCTTCAAATCAGCGGCGGTGATAACTTTACAATTGCCGTGGTAGGAAGATCCCTGGAAAATTATTTTATTCGGAAGGCTGTGGAAAAAAGCCGGGAGATATGGAGTCGCCGTTCAAGAACAGTCGGGCTGTTTCAACCGGTTCCTTTTTAGTCAATTATCAGAAGGGATTAAAAAATTGTGGTGAGCAATAGTAAGATGTGCATTTATAGAAGCAAGGAAGATATTTTACGTTTTTTTCAGAGCCGGAATATCAAATATCTGGAGCGGACAAGAATCGGGTGGGTGCCCCTTCTGAAAATCAATCTGGAGAATACACCCTATTATATTGAAAATAAAGAATCGTTTCAGGATCTTTCTCACCGTTATCAAGAGGATCTTGAAAAAAACAATATGGCGTCCATTTATATCAAGCAGGTAAGCCGGAAACTCGGATTAGGCGTTTTTGCTGCAGAAAAAATCTCAAAAGATGCATTTATCGGGGAATATACCGGCGTTGTTCAGCGAACGACCTCCAACACGGGAAGAGAAATGGGGCAGGGAGGGTATGAATCCGATTTTTCATGGTATTACCTTGATCCAATTGAGGGTGCCCCTGAACTTGAGATCAATGGTCGGCTGGAAGGGAATGAAATGCGGTTTGTCAATCACAGTGAAAATTTTAATCTGGATGTTGAACACACGCTCCTTTACGGCCACTGGGTTATTTTTTTTAAGGCGGCAAGAACAATTCAGAAAGATGAGCAGTTGTTGATCAGCTATGGAGAAAAATATTGGGACAATGATTACCGGAAAATTTCGGAAATCTGAAGCGATACCCATACTGTTCGTGGAATCCCACGGATCATTCCCTTTTCATCACGCTCTATATGGTTTCACGGTTATCATATGACTGGACGATTGCAGTTACCGGAGAGACTGAAATCGTCCAGGATTCACATCGGATTGTCGACATCCGTCATTGAGGAATAAAGTCAACCGCTCTTGCCTCTACCATGGTAATGGCTTCTTCCGGACAGGTAATCTTGCATAGCCCGCAGCCAAGACATTTATCAGCAATGACCTGCATAACAGATCCTGTATTTTCAATGGCACTGAAATAACATCGTTCCTGGCAGGTTCCGCAGGCTGAACACAGATCCGGATCAATACTTGCCTGAAATCGGCTCGGGTCGCAGATTTTCAGCCCCTCCGTGATAATCAATGGAAGTGCCTGACAACAATCTCCGCAGCAATTGCAGATAAAGTGGCCTACATGCGCTTTATTCATCGTCACATGAACAAGACCTTTTTCTTCACACTCCCGGAGAATGTTCAAGGCTTCTTCTTTGGTGATCTCACGGCCGGACCCCCGGTCAATGGTGTATTTTGCGGCGTTGTTCACCTGAAGGCACACTTCAAGCGGCATATCGCACTTATGGGCAATGACACGGCAGGTGCATTTGGTTAAAGCCACGGTATCCGCTGATTCAATGATCTTGTTTACGCTGTCCGCATCCAGTACCTGCTGTTTTCCGGAATCAATCGACTCCTGCACAGGTATAACCCTTGTAAACGGTTTGGGAAAAAATTGCTCGGCAAGCCGGGCAAAGCCCGGCCACTCTTCTTCCATAAACCGCTGCCACAAATCATGGTATTCCCGGGATGCTTCCGCCCAGAGGATTGTTGCGTCATGAAACTGAATCATGTCCCGGCACATTTTATATCCGACAACACCCCCCTTGAATGATTTAAAGGCAAGTCCTTTATGATAGAGGGTTTTACAAAGGGCATCGACCTTTTCAAACGGTTGACCGGTTTTTTCTGCCAATTGCTCCGGTGTGCCGGGCATGGCCATAAGAAGGTCAGCCTCCTCCGCATTGGCGATCATTTCAAAAAGTTTGGGGATGATTTTTGATCCGGTCAGCATGATTTTATCGGTCATTTTTTCATAAATGGTTTTGCTCATTTTGCTCTCCTTGCACCATTGGATTCCATGGATCTGACTACACGCTTATCATCTTGATATTGTTAAGTAAGGACCATATCTCATCTTTGGTTAATACACAAGCAGTTTAACAGAAGGTTTCGCACAAACTCATTCATTGACTTTATGAAAATTGCATAATAGAAGATAATTTGGGGAGAATTAAAATGAAACACAACAAGATGACGATGAAGATGGCCGAATTCTGTAAAAAGTCATGTCCGGTCTGTACCAGGGGGAGAGAAAGGAGAGTTTTGTCATGTCTTGCATAATTCCCATTGGAGGGGGCAAGGGTGGTATTGGGAAAAGCTTTATTGCGGCCAATTTAGGTGTTTTGCTTGCCAGACAGGGGTATCCGGTCGTACTGGTTGATCTGGATCTGGGAGGGGCAAATCTTCACACCTTTACAGGGATGACCCGAATTAAAGTCGGGATGGAAGCCTTTTTAAATAAATCCGTCAAGAACTTAAAGGACGTGGTTGTTCCCACGAATATCAATAACCTTTCCATGATCAGTTCCGTAAACTGTTCCATGGAGATTGCCAATCTGTCTGCAGCTCAAAAAAATAAGATTATCAACGCCCTGATGAAACTTCCCTATGAATATGTATTACTGGATCTGGGCGCAGGAACGAATTATAATACCCTTGATTTTTTTCTGTCTTCCTATGAAGGGATCATCACCTTAACTCCGGAGCCTACCGCTGTTGAAAATGCATTCAAATTTATTAAGGCGCTTTATTTCAGAAAGGTGAAGCAGGTTCTTGGCCAGAATGATTTCAAATTATATTCTCAGCAGGTTGAAATGAGTTCGAATGCGCTTGAGGTTACGTCACAGGTGATCGATTCCGTGCTGGAAAAAGATCCGGAGAAGGGAGAAATTCTTCTTCAGGAATTGCAGAAGTTCAAGTTTAAATTTATCATCAATCAATTCCGAAAGACTACCGGAACAAAGCTGGGTGAAAAAATCGAGAAGGTGTGCAATAAACATTTTTATTCTGAATTTCAGTTTTTGGGAAATGTGTGCTATGATGAACGGGTTCATGATTCCATTTTTTCAAAAAATATATTCGTTAACAAATACTCCTTTACCGTAAGTGCGATTGACCTGAGTCATATCGTGGCAAAGATACAGGGAAACAGAGAAGTTTCTTCACTGCACTCCTTAGAACGTTATGAGCGACTTTAAGAAAATGAATTATTACGAAGTTCTCGAGGTTCCGGTCAATGCCTCTTTTTTTGAAATCCGGCATGCATACAAGGAAGCGCTTTCCGTATATGGGGAAGATTCCTTGAGTACATATTCCTTGTTTTCAGAGGCAGAGAGAGATACACTGCTCAAAAAAATTGAGGAAGCGTTTCAAACATTAATGGATGAGAAAAAACGATCCGATTACAACAATCAGCTTGTCAAGGATGGAGCGGTTGATCCTGGAGATCTGTTACGGGATCAGAACAAAAACTCCATACCGATTTTTCTGGCGCATAACGCTTTGGATAAAAATTCATTTTTTAAAAAAGTGAAAAAAAAGATCGGGGAAAGCAGTATCCAGAATCTTTCCAGAGAAATTTTAGAAACAGAACTGATTTCAGGCCAGGATTTGAAAAAACTGAGGCAGGCAATTGGAATTCAACTGGAGGATATTTTTGAGGTTGCTCGAATCAGCATATCGATTTTGAAAGCCATTGAGAATGATGAATTTCAAAATCTGCCATCCCTGATTTATCTTCGAAATTTTTTAAAGTCATATGCTGAAATTCTTCATCTTGATCCGGAAAAAGTGGCTGACAGCTATATCATAAACATTTCTCTTCTGCAAAAATAGTAATAGGCCATGATGAAAACAAAGAGAGGCATCATTTTTTTTTGTTTTTTGCTGGTGTTTATCTCTTCATGTACAGGGTGTGCCCATGGCCCGGTAAGACATCACACCCTTGGATATTACAAATACGCGGGGGCTGAGTTTACAAAACGATCCTCTTGGCCGGTTAAACCCATTGCGTTGATCGCAGGTATAGCAACAGACGCTGTATTGATTGTCGCAGATACAGCCATAACACCCGTCGCAGCGTGGATCGTTCCCGGTGTGATCGTGGAAGTCAGTCCGGATGAAGAAACCACCAATATGGCAAACCTGCTGATTCCGACGTATCCGTTAACATTAGCCAATATTGGTGCAATGGGATTAGGATCAGGCACAAAAGATGAATATGAGAAGATTTTTGGCTATGAATCTTCTCTGTTTCAGACCGGGCTTTCAGATCATTCTGCCGAAAAGCAGGAATCTCCGTAAGGTTGTCTTTATTGGAGTTGAAAATCAGATTCAGAACAGGGTCAGGCCCAAAAGATCTCCCGGTGTGTGTTGGCTTTAAAAAAGTGGTATCTTTTGGAAGTCTTACATGTTGTAAACAATTTTGACAGCTTTCTTCATTGCAGCCCGGCTGTAATATTATTATCATATTGATTTAATGGTTAATTTAAGACACGCCCCGATTGGCATCGGTATTGCTTTTCCGGAATATATATCTTTATCGCCAAAAAATGCAGATGCCATTGGGGAAAAAGTATGGCAAACCAAATTATTAAAGAGGAGGTTTTTATGTCCAAGAGCAGCAAGCAAACCATGAAACAGAAAAAAGTAACATTCAAGTTTGTCGCACCGGATGCTGAAAACGTATCACTGGTCGGTAATTTTAATGATTGGGACAAATCCAAACACCCCATGAAAAATGAGGGCAATGGCGTCTGGTCAAAAACAGTAACACTTGGTTGCGGCGTCCATCAGTATAAATTTCTGGCAGATGATAAATGGGTTGAAGATCCAAACAATGAAAAACAGGCTCCCAATGAGTTCGGAACCCTGAATAATATCATTGATGTGAAGTAATTCGGTAAGGCATGGAGCTATTGGAAAACAACAAAAGCCTTGCAAAAGGCTTGGCTTTTGTTGTCAAGTTATTCTGAATGGATTACACAAATTCCGCTATCGTGCGGTTACCATTTCATCACACCGGTGTCATATTTTATGGAAAGGGTAATTCTAGCACGATATGCGACCACTTTCCCGTTTTCAATTTTCATATCCAGTTTGGTTACTTCAGCAACCCTCAGATTAATTAATGTATTGCTTGCTGTTTCAACTGCATTGGCAGCAGCTTCTTCCCAAGAGTTTTTGCTTGTTCCGACAAGTTCGATGATTTTATAAACGCTATCGTTCATACTCCCCCCTTATGAAAATAATTTGCTGGCTGCATGGTTCAACAGTATTGAGTGATTCGCGTGAAATCGATTGTAGCAGAAAAAGTAGCGGATATGCATAATTTTGTAAATGAAAAAATTGATTCCCCCCCTATCAGTTACCATTCTGTTTGCTCCTGTTGAATCATGGGAAGAGGAAAAATAAAGCCCACTCCTTTCGGAGCGGGCTTAGTTCAATTCAATCAGATTGGTTGTTTAAAGCTGCAAAGTATAATAATTACGCTGTTGTTGACTCATAGTATTTGATCAGAATTTCTGCGACTTCAGGTCGAGAGAACTCTTTTGGCGGTTTGATTCCCTGGCCAAGCATCTCACGAACTTTGGTACCGGAAAGAAGAACAAAGTCTTCTTTGGTGTGGTTTTGCACCCGGTTCATCATAACAACCTTGTTCAGCTTTTTGGAATATGCCGTATGATCTGCTCTGTAAATTTCAATCAGAAGATCTTTTTTGGTAATTTTGTCAAAAATGGTCTGGGCATCAAAAGGACCATAGTAATCACCAACGCCGGCATGGTCACGGCCTACGATCAGGTGGGTACAACCGCTGTTTTGACGGAAAATGGCGTGAAGAACCGCTTCGCGAGGTCCGGCATACAGCATGTCAAATCCATAACCGGTAACCAATACGGTATTGGGTTCAAAATAAACCTCGACCATTTTGCGGATACAGGCATCCCGGACGTCGGCAGGAATATCACCTTTTTTCAGTTTTCCGAGCAGCATATGGATCAGGATACCATCTGCTTTTAATTCGGTATAGGCCATACGGCAAAGTTCCTCATGTGCCAGATGCATCGGGTTACGGGTCTGGAAGGCAACCACTTTTTCCCATCCCAGTTTGCCCATTTCTTCACGAAGCTGAACTGCGGTTCTGAAGGTGTCTGCGAACTCTTTGTCAAAATAGGAATAGTTCAGGACTTGAATCGGGCCGGAGATAACGGCTTTGCCTACGGTATTGAAGGTTTTTACACCTACATGCTCCATATCTTCCGTTCCATATACTGCTTTGGTGATGGTTTTCATCTGTTCGTCGGTAAAGGTTTCAATGGCCTGAACGTCCTGAATCGCAATCACCGGATTACCAGCAATATTCGGATCCTTTAAGGCGATTCTTTTGGCGCCTTTTATTGCAGATGCATCTTCGACCATGTTCAGTACCGGTGTGGGCCAGAACAGGCCGCTGGTAGTCCTCATGTCTTTTGCAACGCTCATGGCGTCAGCAACATTCATGTAGCCGGTAAGTGGATTAAAGTAACCACCGCCCAGCATTACTGCGTTTCCTGCTGCTGCTGAACTGATAAGGATTGACGGAAGACCTTTGGCTTCTTGGATCAGCTTCTCACGTTTGGCGGAATCGGCAACATACAGCGGGTTTAGTTTGTCAGAACCATGCGGTTTAATCATAATTTTCTCCTTTTGTGCATTTCTTTAATCATATTTTTCTCTTTAGTTTTATAAAGGGAACGCCCTTTCCAAATATCATCAACATATAAAGAGGCTTATCAGGGAACTTCAGAGCAATGATTTCTGCCGGGAACAGTTTGATGTCACTACGCCTTCAGAAAATGATACGCCTTATTATAAAAAAGTGATAATTATCAATTGTTTTTTTCTATGTCAAGATGATATTATCGATAATTAAGAGGATGCTGTCTGAATGCTTTATAAAATGTATCATTAACAAATGAAAACAGGAATTCAAAAAGGAGATCGATTTCATGCAACAGCCGGAAAGAAAGTTTTATCTGCAGGAATTTAAAGCCATCAGCCATGCAATTTCGACTTATGAGGACCTGAATCTGTTGATCAAACATCTTACGGAAGGCACAACAAAAACATTTAATGCCAAGGGATGCTGCTTCATGCTTCTGGATGAAAGAGAGAAACAGCTTTTTACGGTAAGCAGTTACGGTATCAGCGATGAGTATCTTCAAAAAGGACCTCTATTTGTGGATGACAAGTACTCTGCAATCGTTACAGGGAATCCGGTTTTTATCCAGGATATGCAGAAGGAGCCAACCGTTCAGTATCCGGAAGCGGCCAAGGCAGAAGGGATTGTTTCCATGTTGTCTGTCCCCATTAAATACCGGAAAGCAATATTGGGAGTCATTCGGATTTATATGGGAGAATCCAGAGCCATCCATGAGGAAGATATTGATTCTCTTCGCGTTATCGGGGTGAACCTGGGGCTGGTCATAGAAATCAATGGACTGAAAAATTTTGTTGAAAAAGTCAAGTCGGCAATGGATTCCCTTCCGCTGCGGGTGATTCAGGAGTAACGGATGACCAATAAAGTTTTTACAGACACCTCCGATATTTTTGCCATTGATTATGGAGATATTATTCAGGTCGGTGGTAAAAAGTTCATTGTTAAGGGACACGAACGAGAGGAACGATTTGGCCTTGATGAACCCAAATTCTGGGTAAAAAAGGTAGTTGACCTGGAAACGGAAGAGCGGAAGATCATCAAATTATCCTTCTTTGAAACCTTTGAAACCAATATCGGGGAGATAAGAGTACAATGTTTCCGGCATCCTGAAAAAGAGGGAGCGGTATTGAATCTTGTAAAAGATCATCCTCATTTTATGCATGGAACATCCTGTCATGATGAAAAGAAAAATTGTGTAAGGATACTGGATATTGTCCAGGGGAGAAACCTGTTTGAGTACATCAATTCACTTGAGATGGAACATGAACGCTATTTTTGTGAAATTTTCCCTGGAATACTGAAAAGTCTGATTCCTGCACTTCATGCGTTACAATTTTTACACACGAATGGATTTACACATGGAGATGTAAGAAACGATCATATCTTCATAGAACGGGGAACAGGAAACTACGTTTGGATTGATTTTGATTATGACCATAAGCTGGTGGAAAATCCATTCAGCCTGGATATCATGGGTGTGGGGAATATCCTTCTGTATACGATTGGAAAAGGTTTCTATAACATGAAACAGACAGACAAGGGTGAGCTGATATATAAAGATTTAAGTAAAATTGCCGCACCAGAGGATTTTTCAATTCTTCATAAATGGCGATTTATGAATTTGAAAAAGCTATATTCATATATACCAGATGATTTAAATAATATTCTATCGCACTTTACCGCAGGTGCAGAGATTTTTTATGAGTCGGTCAATGAAATTATTGAAGATCTGAATGAATGTATGCACTTAAAAAAAATATAACATGGGGGCCATTTTGGAAACGAAAGAAAAAAAAGTACTTGTGGCACTTAACGATTCGATGAGTTCAAAGGCTGTAATCGAGTTTATCATTCGGATGCCTTTACGTCCGGAAACGTGGCATATTTATTTATTGCATATTTTGCGAAAATCATCTGCCAGTGAAGAGTTGATGGGTAGAAAATTTGCTGCAGAACAACCGGATCGGATGAATGAAATGCTAAAAAAGGCAAAAACAATCCTGATTCAAAATGGTTTTTGCGAAGATAAAGTGGATATTCAGATTGCAGAACATGAATATCCAACGATTACAGACGGTATTATCGATCAGCACCAAAAACAGAATTATGACATGGTGGTGATCGGCCGGAAAAGCATGTCCAAGGCAGAGGAATTTGTAATGGGAGACATCAGTATTAAGCTGATCCGGATGCTGAAAGGAACGGCAGTTCTGGTTGTGACGTCTTGAGCTTGCAAGTTATTTTCCCCGGATGATACAGAGTGAGGCTTTGGAACAATGGACTCTACTTGGGTTACGATCTTCTGTTCTATTGTAATGATCCTTTATAGTATTGCTTCAAAAAAAGCAGAAAAGCTTCCAAGAATCCCGCTTGCACTTTTTATTACCTATTTTACATTGCAGTTTTTCATTCAAATTCTGGAAGGATATGAATGGAGTCATGGCTGGATCCGGTATGCAGGCATTTCAGCCGATATTATTTTATCTTGGGCAGTGGCGCGTTTTATTTTTTGGTTTGTAATCGAGGTTCTTGCCGGATTTCGAAAAAATCAGGATGTAATTCCGAAAATTACACGGGATTTTATCCTGTTTTTAACTTTTGCGATTTTATTTTTCGTGGTTCTTCGTGTCCGGAGCGATATTAATCTGGCCAGTTTGTTGACAACATCAGCGCTTCTTACGGTGGTGATTGGTCTTGCTGCACAGGCGACGCTCAGCAACCTGTTTTCCGGTTTGATTATTCAGGCGGAGAGACCATTTTCCATTGGAGACTGGATTCAGTTTGAAGGGTATGAAGGCACTGTAATCGGAATTTCCTGGAAATCCACTCAGATTCTTACCCGTGAAAAAATACTGGTTTATATTCCCAATTCTGTCCTTGCATCCAGCACGTTCAGTAATTATTCCAGACCCAACCGGAAGAAAATTGCAAGCCTGGTGATTGGCCTTGACTATAGTGTCCCCCCAAACAAGGTGAGAAAGGTCATTACCCAAGTCCTGGAACAGAATTCCAAAGTATTGAAACAGCCGAAAGTCAATATCCGGTTGCTTCGATTTTCCGATTTTTCCATTCAATATGAAATCCGTTTCTGGCATAACAACTATTCCATTGAACCACAGCTTAAGTCGGAAATTAACAACCAGCTCTGGTATGCACTGAGAAGGAATCAAATCCGCATCCCATATCCGGTTCGAGATATTCAACATGCACACATTGAACGGGAATTCAATAAAAACAGTCAAAACAAGATGACAGAAGAAATTCAAAAAATGTTTGAAAGTATTCCGGTTTTATCTCCACTTTCCCAGGCAGACCGGGCGGATCTGGCTAAAAAGGTATATATTGAAACGTATGGTGAGGGTGAATTTATTGTTCAGGAAGGGGATGAGGGAGATTCCATGTATATTATCTTTTCTGGTTCGTGTGAAGCGACTCGAAGAGGAAATCAACAGCAGGCGATCAAATTGTCAAGATTTTTCAAAGGAGCTTTTTTTGGTGAAATCAGCTTGTTAACCGGTGAAAAACGAAGCGCGACTGTTCAGGCAACTGAAGATGTGTCTTTAATTGTAGTGGATAAAATCGCATTCTCCACTGTGATAAATTCCAATGCGACGATTTCAGAGCAAATCGGGAAAGTGGTTATTGCGCGACAGAAGGAGTCTGCAATAAATTCTGAAGCGTCCGTTGTGAATATGGAGACGGATTCCCAGAAATTAATTCAGAAGATCAAGCTGTTTTTCGGTGTTTAATTAAATGTTGTATGGAACTGAAAACGGGAAGACCAAAAGGCCTTCCCGTTTTTTATAATAATGAAAATACAGCGTTTTATGCGTTGTTATGCAGTCGCTGTCTTTTTATCTCTTTCCGCCCATTCGTCATAGGCCAGAGCAACCGTTCTGTAAACCAGATGAGCCAGTTTGGAGAACGGCAAGAATGCGAACAGGTTGAATACAAAAATCAGGTGAATGAAGTACAGTGCATAAGATAGAAATGCTGCATCTGCAAGGCGGGTCATTTCCGTCAGCATTCCGGTTACACCCAGTCCGAGAACCAGACCTAACAGGTACCAGTCCTTGTAACTGCTGACCTGATTGGTTTTGGCCATTCTTTCCTTGATCATTAAAAGTGCACCGATTACAAGTGCGACTCCACCGATGTTCGCGAGCCATTTTACCGGATTCAATTGAGAATACGGTCCATGGATCTGGAAAACATAGAGCACAACAAAGAATATGTTGGTGACGATAAAAAGTGCGATAAATGAAAACAGTACCATCATATGGGATGTTGAGCGCTCTCTGTTTTCGGAACAATCTGAAAACTTTTTATGCTTCAGAATGTTTGGAACAATGGCAATCAGTGCCTGAATAAATTCTTTCGGATCAATGGTTTCTTTTTTGGTTTTGCCGGAAAGAAGCGCATTTTCATGGATGTCTACGATAAATCGTTTTAACCCAAGAGCAAAAACAGCAACGACAAAACCTGCCAGAGGTACGAAAATCATGTCCACCAGCCATGTGGAGAAGAAATGACTATGGACAATTTCATCGCCGTCCGGAGTAAAATCAAGCAGACCGGTTATCAGACCCAGAACAATAAAAATAACCGTTGGAATTGCAAACAGGATCGGCAGTTTTTTCGGGTCGTTTATCAAATTCCCCATAAACTTTGGTGATGCATATTCCTTTATGGCATACGAACGGATCGCTGCAATCACATCACCGGGTTTTGCATCTCGCGGGCAAAGAGTGGAACAATCACCGCATTGATGGCATAGCCAGATATCATGATTCGCCACCAGTCTGTCTTTCAAGCCCCAGGAGGCTGCAATCATCTCTTTTCTCGGAAATGGTTTGTTATCCGGGGAGATGGTACAGGCCACTGAACAGGTTGCACATTGGTAACATTTTTTCAGGCTCTCGCCTCCCTGACTCATTATTTCCTTAATAAAATTTGAATCAGGCTCAATTAAATATTTTTCAGCCATAATAATACCTCCTATTCATGGCAGTAAAAGCGTAAAAGCAAACCAGGTCTGTAAAACAGACACGGCAGGACTAGAATCCTTTAAACGGATTCGGGCCAAGAGCTTCAACCTCTTCCACAAATTTGTTGATGATTTGTGGAATCTTGTCATATTCATCAATGGCCACCTGGAACTGGGCGACTCTTTCCACTTCCAATGCGAGGCTGGAGAGTGCGTCACCGATTTTTTTCATTCGGATATCCGCCAGTTCGCTGCCCTTGACAAAGTGACACTGATAGTCATCCCCGTGTTTGCACCCAAGGAGGAATACACCGTCCATACCCTGTGCCAGCGCATCCTTGATCCAGATAACATTAACGGAGCCAAGACACCGTACCGGAATCAGCCGGACATCAGCGGAAAAATGAAGCTTGTTCATGCCTGCAATATCAATGGCAGGATAAGCATCGTTTTCGCATACCAAGCCGAGAATTCGGAAAGGCGGTTCATCAAAGTCATCTTCAGAGGGTACACCAATGGCTTTCACCTGGGAACCAATACTGTCGATGTTGTAATCCGCAAAACCGATAATCCTTTCCGGACAGGCACCCATACAGGTACCGCACCGGCGGCAGCGACTCGGGTTGGGCTTAGGTGTTCCTTTTTCATCATCATCTATAGCACCAAACGGGCATTCCTCGGTGCAGCGCTTGCATTGAGTACATCTCTGGAAAAAGAAATCCGGGAAGGTCAAATCACCGGATCTTGGATGTACGGCAACACCGCGGTTTGAAGATTCAATACACTGAATCGCTTTCAAGGCTGCGCCGGTTGCATCTTCCATGGATTCTTCCATGGTCATGCTGCGGCGGATAGAGCCTGCCGCATAAATACCGGTACGTTGCGTCTCATAGGGAAAGCAGATAAAATTGGAATCTGCATATTGATCAAACAACACATTATCACGGAAACCAGGGCCTTGACGATAGGCAAGGTTGATAACCGGGTCGTCTTTGGTGACCGGTACCATACCAGCAGCCAGAACCACCATATCCGCCTTGATCTGGATTTTTTCTCCCAGAAGCGTGTTGTCGGCTTCAACGATCAGCCTGCCGCCGTTATTGGAAACACTTGAGATCGTTCCCTTGGTCAGAAAAATTCCTTCATCCTGTTGAATGGATTTATAAAAATTTTCCTGGAGCCCGGGGGTTCTCATATGTTGATAAATTACATATGCTTTTCCGTCACTGTAGTCTTCCCGGACATATTTGGCCTGTTTCAATGATACCATACTGGTTACAGCACCGCAGTAATTAAAATCAGAATCATCGTCTTTGCCGGGACTCTGGATGAATACAACATTTTTTGCGTCTTTTCCATCAGACGGGCGTTTGATTTTTCCTTTTGCTGCGATCTCTTCAAACTGGGCGTTGGTTACCACATCCGGTGTTAGGCCGATACCCAGATGTGCATAGAGGTCACCTTCAATTTTATCCGGTCGCCAGCCGGCAGCCAGTATCACCGCACCGAACTTTTCACCATTTGGATCAAACTGGAGGATGTCTTTTTTCCCCTGATTGTATTCCTTATAAAGTTCAGCAAGCTTCTCAACATCATATTCCTTTCCATTTGCATCCACTTTCATCTCTTTTGGCAATGGGAAAGGCACGTCAAATTCAATCTTTTCACCTGGTTTTTTCAAAGTGACCGTAAAGTTACCCGGCTCACCCGCAATACGGGCAACGATTGTACCGGTTTTTACGGTTATCTTGGGATTGGCTTGAACCGCTCTGATTTTATCTCCGACAATTGGAGAGCTCAGGTTTTGATATGGCCATTCAAACGGAAGCTGCTTACGAACTTTTGTTGCATAGCCGCCTAAAACAGCCTCTTTTTCAACTATGGTAACATCATAACCCGCTGCCGCAGCATCCAGGGCTGAAGACATTCCGGTGATGCCGCCACCGATAACCAGAATTTTCCGGGTAAAGGCTTCCAATTTATACGCTTCCGGAAGCTTGACCTTTTCCACCCTGGCCATGCCCATTTTCAGATAATCTGAGGCCAGCATCTGTACACGATCACAATGCTCTGAACTGCCTTTTTGTTCTTCCGTAAGGGCTGGATATACGGAGCGCGGATGAGACCAGACAACCTGCTCTCTCAAATTAACCCGTTCCACAATACAGCCGTCAAATTTGAATACATCAAAGTTGACCCGGCGGGAACAAGCGCCAATAACCAGCGTATTGGTACCTTTTTCTGCAATATCTTTCTTAATCAGGTCAATTCCTTCTTTGCCGCACAGGAATGGATGAGTCTGGACCGGTAGACCTTTTTCTTCCGGTACACCGCACAAGTCCTTTATATCGAGTGCTTCACCGATTCCACAGCCTGTGCAGATATACACACCATATTTTTTATCCATGGTTAACCTCCTACCTCTTCACCAGGGTTTGAATCGCTTTAAGAGCCATACCGGTTGCATTCTGGTTGGATGAGACTACATCTGCCGGCTTGTTGGCACAACCTGCTGCAAACATGCCGCCTTTTGAAAAGTCATTCAGAATAAAACCATCTTCCGTAAATTTCAGATCAGCAGGGAGTTTGGTATTTGCTGCCGTGGGTTGCATACCGGTTGCCAGAACCACCATGTCGACGGTTTGTTTGACTTTTTCGCCGGTAACTGCATTTTCAGCAATAACGGTAATATTTCCGGATCCTGCTACTTCATTAACCTCGGCAACCTTGCCTTTGATCAAGAAAATATTTTTATCTTCTTTGATTTTTTTATAAAATTTTTCATATCGGTTGCCTGGAGTTCTCAGATCAATGTAGAAGATATAAATTTTTGCCTCTGGATATCGTTCCCTTATATAGGTAGCCTGTTTAAGAGAGGCCATGCAGCATATATAAGAGCAATAGGGCAAGTGATTTTCATCTCTTGATCCGGCACATTGAACAAAGGCGATGCTTTCCGGTTCCTTATTATCAGAAGGACGCAGAATTTTGCCTTTTGTCGGTCCGTTTGGAGCTGCAAGGCGCTCCATCATCATGTTGGTAATGATATTTTGGTATTGGCCGAATCCCAGATTGTCGATGCGGGTTGCATCATAGGGCTCCCAGCCGGTAGCCCAGATTACTGAACCGACTTTTAAAGCCAATGTTTTCGGTTCCATATCAAAATCTATGGCGTTGTACTTGCAGGCTTCCTGGCATTTTTTCGCATCATCTGTTCCCTTGATTTGGGGAGAGATGGTATACCGCGCCGGAAATGCCATGTTATGCGGCAGATAGGCTGCTTTAATTTTGTCCATTCCAAAATTGAACTCATTCGCAATTTCAGTCTGACAAGCTTCGGCACATGCACCGCAAGCGGTACAATTTTCATTTACGTAACGCGGATTCAGTTTAATGGTAACATCATAATTACCAGGGGTTCCGGATACTTTTTCCACCTCGGCGAGTGTAAAAATCTTTACCCTTGGATTGTCTTTGATTCGTTTGAAATTGATTTCAAGACCGCAGGAAGGCGGACACAGCTTTGGAAAATATTGATTAAGTTGTGAAACCCTTCCACCAAGGTATGGATTTTTTTCGACCAGGAATACTTCGTATCCGACTTCGGCAGCTTCGAGGGTCGCTGTAAGCCCACTGATCCCTCCTCCGACCACCAATATGCTTCCGCTAGCAGGGGCTGCGTTGTCTGTTGTCATGCTATCCCTCCGTGCATAAAATTATCAATTAGTCAAAAAATAGTATGTAAGTGAGTGGTTATTTCCAGACATCTTCCGTTGA
>CAMBQS010000004.1 GCA_945870015.1 Desulfocicer vacuolatum DSM 3385 | reverse complement strand
GATGTCCATGCAATCTATTTGAGAAAGACCCTCGGAACCCGGGATGCTAAGGTTGAAACGATTTCATAGTTAATGGTGCCCAGGGTTTCCGCAATCTCATCCACGGAAATGCAGGCTGAATTCTGTTTCCCAAAAGCAACCACCTCGTCATTGATACAGGCTTCGGGTATATCACCGACATCCAGCATAATCAGGTCCATGCATATCCTGCCGACAATGGGGGCCTGTTTCCCGCAAACCAGCATGTATCCTCTGGAAGAAAGCAACCGGCTGTATCCATCTGCATAACCCATTGGGATGGTTGCGATTGTGGTATCTTTTGAGGATTTCCAGGTGTTTCCATAACTCACACAAAATCCCCTGGGAACTTTTTTCAGATGCAGGATATTGGATTTGAGTTCCATAACAGGCTTCAGCATAATTCTATTTTTATTTACTTCCTCAGATGGGTATAGCCCGTATAATGAAATTCCTGCCCGCACCATATCCATATGAGTTTCCGGCAAATCGATGATTGCAGCGCTGTTGGCCGCATGACAAAGGGGCGCATGAAAACCGGTAGTCTGAGAGAGTTGCGTGAGCAGGCTGGTGAACAGTTCAAATTGCCGGATCGCATTGGTTTTATCTTTGTGATCGGCGCAGGCAAAGTGGGTGTAAATCCCTTCGATAACCAGATTTGGAAGGCGGATGATGGAAGAGATTTTTTGGATAATTTGTGAATACCCGTTTTGGTGGTTTGTTGCAAATATAGGGTCTGGTAAAAAACCCAGCCTTCCCATGCCGGAATCAATTTTAAGATGAATGTTTAATGTTGATCCCAGTTTCCCGGCACAACTGGAATAGAATTCCGCGAGCTCTGAATTCCCAACAGTTTGCGTCAGGTCAAAACAGATCAGTTTATCCGTGTCTTCCGGCGGTGTATAACCGAAAATCAGGATCGGTTTGTCAATTCCGGATTCCCTGAGTTGGATTCCTTCCTGCAACCTTGCCACGCCGAGTGCCGTGGCTCCGTTTTGTAAGGCTGTTTTTGCAATTTCCACTGCACCATGCCCGTATCCATTGGCTTTGACAACGGCCATCAGGTTTGCTTTCGTATTTGTGATTCTGCGCAGTTCACGGGTATTATGTGCTGCGGCATCAAGATTGATTTCCGCTCTGGTACCGATCATATCCAATGATGTCTCCTGCTATGGGTGATTCGTGTGAAAATCAGGATAGTGCAATCAGGCATTGATATCAATATAATTTTGTTATAAATTACTCATGATTCCGGAAGCAAATGGTTATCAATTCAGACTGAAATCAAAACTTGGAAAACCATATGGATGTCTGACACCGGAATGCCGGGAAAAAGGATTTTATCATCTATGAGATACATGCCGATTGACTCATCCTTGTTTGTTACAAACAGAGAGCGCTTAATAAAACAATTGAAACAGAACTCCATTGCTGTTTTTCATTCAAACGATATTATGCCCAAAAGCGCGGATGGCACCTATCCGTTTGTCCAGAATCCGGATCTTTTTTACCTGTCTGGAATGGATCAGGAAGACACGGTTTTATTGATCTATCCGGATGCAAAAGAAACAAAACACAAGGAAATCCTGTTTATCCGGAAAACAAGTGATGAGATCGCAATCTGGGAAGGAAACAAGCTTTCCCGGGAAGAAGCACAAAAAATCTCCGGCATTCAGACAATATTCTGGACAGAGGATTTTCAGAAAATTTTCCGATCAGTGGTGTTGGACGCAGAACGGATTTACCTGAACACCAACGAGCATGCAAGGGCGGATGTAACGGTTGAAACCCGAGACAGCCGTTTTTTGAAATGGTGCCGGGAAATCTACCCGCTGCATCAGTATGAACGATTGGCACCGATCATGCAAAATCTTCGATCCATCAAATCCAGGATGGAAATCGATTTGATCCAAAAAGCCTGCGAAATAACGGAAAAGGCTTTTCGCAGGGTGTTACAGGTCGTGAAGCCGGGGATCTGGGAGTTTGAGGTTGAGGCGGAAATCCTGCATGAATTTTTGAAAAACCGTTCCAGGAGACCGGCTTTTGATCCAATCGTTGCTTCCGGATTCAACTCCTGTGTCCTTCATTATACAGAAAATAACCAGCAGTGCAGGGAAGGGGATCTTCTGCTGATTGATTTTGGAGCAGAATATTCGAATTATGCTTCGGATGTAACCCGAACCATCCCGGTCAGCGGAAAATTTTCAGAAAGGCAGCGTCAGATCTATGAGGCGGTTCATCGGATTCAGAAACAGGCCATCCAGATGCTGATTCCGGGAAATACATTCCATAACTATCATAAAGAGGTGGGCAAGGTGGTGGAAAGCGAACTGATCCAGCTTGGATTGTTGACCTCAAAAGATAGATGCAAGGAGGGGGATGAAAATCCTCTGTACAAAAAGTATTTCATGCATGGAATATCCCACCATTTAGGCCTGGATGTTCATGATCTTGGGGATAAGCATCGTGTGTTTGAAGCGGGGATGGTTCTTACATGTGAGCCGGGAATATATGTTCGGGAAGAGAAAACAGGCGTTCGTATTGAAAATGACATCCTGATATCAGAGCAAGGGCCAGTTGACCTGACCCGGAAGATACCGTCTGATCCGGCGGAAATTGAAGATCTGATGAATTCATGAATGGTATTGGGTGGAATCTATGAAAAGGGTGGGATTGGAAATGAGGAAAAAGAGCGTTTTCTTTCTGGTATTGGTATTCATGGGGATTGTTCATCTGGTTTGTGCGGAAGCTGCTGAAAAAAAGAGGCACAATCGGATTTCCGTGCTGTTGAGAGACGGGTCTGTGATTACAACCCCTGATCTTCAGGGAGCCATTGCAGAACAGGATGGAATGTTCACTACGATAAACCGGTATGTTCAGCTTAAATCTCTGTCCATTGATGCACTTGTTTTTCATCAGAACAAAAACAAGTATGTTTTTGACTGGGACCAGATCGTTCGAAAAATCCATTCCATTGAACTGATGAATCCGGACCTTCATGCTTATGATCAGGGCGCCATGGTGATTACCACGAAGAATGGGGAAAAAATCAAGACATCAGACGCAACCCTTCTCCAATATATCGGACATGATCAGCCAACCAGTCAACTGATTGTACTGGAATTTGATAGTTACAACAAGTGGTGGAGAGAAGCCTACCTGGATATACAAAAGGTGAAAATGATCGTTTTTGGCTCGGATGAGCTTTTACAACCAACATCTCTCAAGCCGAAAGAGGAGAAGAGTAACAACCAGCATGGATTTGAAACAACCGCAGAAGGAATATCCAGAAGGTTGGGCAAGGATGGCGGGGGACATAGTGTATATCTGAACATAGAGTTTGATTTTGATTCATCCAAAATCCGTAAAGGTTCGATTCCGCTGGTTCAGGAGCTTGGGAAAGCACTGGTCAGCATGAACCTGGATGGAAAAACACTGCTGATAAACGGCCATACGGATTCGGATGGACCCACGAAGTATAATATGAAGCTCAGCAGGAGGCGGGCGGCGTCTGTCAAAGAGTTTCTTGTAAAGCGGTATGAACTTCAGGGACTTCAGATTCAGACAAAGGGATATGGTGAAAGCAGTCCGATTGCCCCCAACAAGGGAAAGGTTAATAAACAGAAGAACCGAAGGGTTGAGGTGAAACTCAAGTCATGATGGGGGGTGGTTTCATTTTCAATGGCTTCAATTGCTTTTTTGGCAGCGGTTTTTACCGGCTCGCTGTGTGCTTTTCTCTGTAACAACCCTTTTTGCTCTACAATTTCTTTGAGCGCCGGAACCGCTTCCGGGGAACCGATTCGTCCGAAAGCCTGACAGATTTTGATTTCAATTTCATCTTTCAGCGCAGAGCCTGTAGAAGATTTTGATTGAATCATTTTTACAAGGATGGGCGTGGCCTCGGTAATTTTTAATTCACCGATTTTGGAAATAATTTTCACCTTCAGCGGATCTTCAATAGATGGCAGGATGGAAAAAAGATATTGCCTGCCTTCTACACCGCCGATCGTCAATATTCCGGTTAGTGCCTCCTCTTTTACGCGATAATCCGTATGCCCCAGATATCTTTTTAAAACAGGCAGATGATCCCTTGAGCCCACCCTTCCGATGATCAGAATCAGGTTTCGGATATAATACCAGGGTTGATCACTGTTCAGGCGATCGGTAATGGCTGAGATTTCCAGATGACCGATTTTAGAGAGAACATAGATGATATCCCCTCTTTCATAGGCATCTGTGCTGTCCTTGAGGATATCCAGAAGCGTTTCAACCGCTGGAGAGCCAAGGGTTGCCAGGCTGAAGGTGATCTGCTTTTTTCTGTTTTTATCATCGGTCTTCAGGGCAGCCAAAAATTTTTTAATGGTCGGTTGTGCGGAAATTTCTTCCAGTATTTTTCCGGACAGGGTTAGTGTTGCGGTGCTTTTTTGAAGTCTTCCACTGGCAATGAGATTGAGGGTTTCAAGGATGTAATTGCAGTCTGAATATCGCGTTTCAAGGATCAGCTTTTTCGTGAGGTTTTTGAGCTGGGTATAAAGCAGTTCATCATGAGGTGAAAGCTGTGAAGTGGATCTGATCCACGGAATCATTTTATTGGAAACCCACAACAGGGCGTCGAGTCTGTTTTTTTCATACAGCTTTCCCATGGTTTCGGCTATGGATTTTAATGCAGCATGGCATACATTTTCATTTTTATCACCCAGCGCAACAAAAGCATGATCAATAATGGCCTCGGCTGTATTTCTTTTTTTATTGGCATATAACTGGTCAACAGCGGTGGGAAGCTTTTTCATCAGGTCTTCATCCAGAAACGGTTCTTTTTCGCCTTTTAAAATGGAACCCAGACCGGATTTGAGATGGCTGAACCACTCTTTTGATTGTTTTTTTTCCTCTTCCAGTTTTTGAAGCAAAAGTTTGCCGATGATATTCTCATCCATATCTGCGATTGTACGGGAGAGGGTTTCCGACATTTTTTCCCGGTCTGTTTTATTGGTGATGGAAGACAGGGAGTCAATCAGTTTCAGGGCGGTTTCCGAAATGTTTCCACCGCTTCCACTCCCCTTGCCCTCCTGGTTATGCTGAATCCCTAATTTGAAAATCCGGGTGACCCAGTCCGGGTTCTGGATCAGTTTGTGGAGCTCATCCAGGTCAAGGGTATCTGATTCAGACTGGCCTGTGAGGTATTGAATAATATCCTGGTCTTTGATTTTTACGCCGGAGAGGAGCTGTTTGTCTTTGTCCAGTGCAACATACACTTTTTGATCCATCAGGATATGTTGAATATGGCGCTGCTGAAAAACCTGTTTCAGACCGCCCCTGGCTTCAATCTCTTTTGGTTTTTGACCCATGATTTCAAGAAATGTAGACAATTCAACTGTTTCCAGCCCTTTTTGAAACTCCACACTTTTGATTCCGAAATTTAACAGCATTTCGAGAAATGACACAACCTGCGGCTTTTTCATTTCAGCCTCAGCCAGAGGCTGACCACAAACCAGGAGTTGTTTTTCCGATTCAGCAAACGGAACCGTATCGCAAATTTCAAACAGCTTTATAAAAGACTGATTGACCCGAGCTACAGTGTTTTTGATCATTGCACTGGTTGCGGGGTATAATCGCATATTCGTGATAGCCGTGTTCATTACAACGATTGCACCAATTGCGTCGGCCACCATACTGGAATTACTCATGCAGATGCCTTTTGTTTGTCTTTTGTTAGGGATTTCGTATTTGGACTATGCATCAACAGGAAAGGTGTGTCAAGCAAATCACGGATAAAAAAGAGGATTGTAAAGGCAAACAAAATCATCGCAACTATCAGTATCCATGATAGCTTTTCATTGTCATACATTCAGATTGATTTGCATTGGCTTTTGGATGATGATATGGAAAACCGTATTGAAAAATGTTTTTTTTTAATTATTCAGGCAGGATTCATAGATTCAAAATACAGAGGTATATGACAAAATTGATAATGATCATGATTGGCGGAGGTCTTGGCTCTCTTTTTCGATACAGCATTGCTGTTATGGCTGGAAAATATTTCGGAGCTCAATTTCCGGTCGGGACGCTTTTGGCAAACCTTATCGGTTGTTTTCTGATCGGTGTTGCATTTGCCGTGTCAGACAAAACCCAATTGTTAAGTCCTACTGGACGACTCTTTGTTATGACGGGTTTTCTCGGTGGTTTAACCACATTTTCTACCTATGCACTCGAAACCCTCCAGGCTGCCCGCAATGGTTCCGGAATGGTTGCTGCACTGAATTTTGCTGCAAATAATATTGGTGGAATTTTTTCGGTTTTTATCGGGATGTGGCTGACACATGTCTTGTTGCAAGGAAAATAAAAATATGGATGAGAACAATAATTACAAAGGGATGATCAGCAGAGAGTCAATTCTGTGTGCGGGTTTTACGGACAGAAAGGACGGGTAAAAAGATTTCTTGAAATGAAAAGGTGCCAACTATGTCAAAGTTTGCGATTGCCGGTGTTTTATCTTTGATTTCCGCAGTACTCATCTTCGGGTATCAGGCTATCTCTTCGGTTATGGGGCCAAAAGCAACCTATAAAACGATTTTATTCATGGATGTTCTGGACAAGAATATTATTGCCTGGATCGACGGGATATCATCCGAGTCTCTGTTTAAAGTAGCGGATTATATCATTACCACACCGCTCTATTTGGTATTCATTGTGGTGGGGATCGTATTGCTGAGCATCAGCAGTTTCCGCTGGCGTTGAAGAAAAGATCACGGCTGGTCAGCAATTTTCGATTTCGCTGACAAGAATGTGATCATCCATGATCTCACACCGGATGTTAAAATGATAGAGTTTTACTCCAAATTTTTTTCGAAGGGGTTTTTGAGAATGATAGGCCGGCCGTGGATCACTTGACAGGGTTTGTACGATCAGTTCATGCAGGCTGGGATAGCCTTGTTTTTCTTGTTCAATACAGGTGGATCGGGCTTTTGAAGAAAATTCAATCTTTATTTTTGTTTTAGGCCTTTCGGCGGCAAACCCGCCCGTAGCAGAAGGTATCGCATCTGCATAGGGAAGGTAGGGCTTGATATCCAGAACCGGGGTTTGATCCAGAAAATCTCCTCCCTGGATCATCAGTTTTATACCGGAATCCCCTTTGGCAATGGTCAGCAGTTTTACCGCAGACAATCCGATCCGGTTTGGCCGAAACCCGGAACGGGATGCAAACACTCCGATTTTTTGATTTCCGCCCAGTCTTGGCGGACGAACGCAAGGTTTCCATTCTTTTGTTTTTATGGCATGAAATATAAACAGAATCCAGATGTGGGAAAATGTTTCCAGTCTGCGAAAAGCCTCCTCCCGATTATAAGGAGGGAAAATTTCCACTTCTGCATGTGCTTCCGGAACCAGCCCGGATTGCCTTGGGATACCAAATTTTTCAGTAAAACATGAATGGATGATTCCGATATGTTGAAATGTTGAGTCCATTTTTCAGGCCCGGAGTTATCGGTTCTTCAGAAGTATTTTATCTCTGTGTATCTGCAATGGCCACTTCTTCAAATGTTTTGATCTCAATCAGGATTCTGGTGGCGGCATCCAGCAATTCCATGGCAAGGGCGGCACCAGTGCCTTCACCCAATCTGAATTGCAGGTCTAAAAGAGGTTGAAGATTTAACGCTTTGAGCATAAACTGATGACCCACCTCAACCGATTTATGGCTGGCAAAGAGATAGTTCCGTGCTGCGGGTGCCAGCCTGCAAGCGATCAGCGCTCCGGCTGTGGAAATAAGTCCGTCGCACAGCACCGGAATGTTATTTGCCGCAGCTCCGATCACCAGACCGGCGAGTCCGCCGATTTCAAAACCACCGACCTTGGAAAGCACATCAATGGGGTCGTCTGGATTGGGGGAATTACAGACAAGGCCTTTTTCAATTGCGGAAATTTTTTGGGCAAGACCCTTGTCATCAATACCGGTTCCGCGTCCGCATAATTGTGAAACCGGCAGATTGGAAAAACAGGCAATGATGGCTGTAGACGGCGTTGTGTTGCCGATTCCCATATCCCCGGTTCCCAGCAGATCCACGGTTCCTTTTTTGACCAGTTCATCCATGATTTCAATCCCGGATTTAATACTCTGTATGGCTTGTTCCCGGGTCATGGCAGGGCCTTTTGAAAAGTTTTGTGTCCCTTTGCCGATTTTTTTGTGAAAAATCGGCAGATCTGCCGGGAAGTCATGATTGACGCCCAGATCCGCAACCTTCACCCGTGCATTGGCATGCCTGGCAAGAACATTGATCGATGCACCGGAATTTACAAAATTATATACCATCTGGCTTGTCACTTCAGAAGGAAAGAGGCTGACCCCTTCTTCACAGATTCCATGATCACCGGCACAGGTAACAATGATTTTATTTTTCAGCCGGACATCCAGTGTACGGAATATTCCGGCGAGTCTGGCACCGGCATCTTCCAGAATTCCCAGGCTTCCAACTGGACGGGCTTGTTGTCTCAGCCTTTCTTTTGCCTGTTCATATATGGCTTTATCTGGTTCACGGATACCTGCAATTCTTTTTTCAAGCTGAATCATGTTATTCTCCTTGTTCTATCCAAAAAAATTCGCATTGATCTCAGAAGGAACAACACGGATTCTCAATAATAAAGATTTTTTGCAACCGGGTGGGCAAAATTTATGCGTCAGTATCGTTTTTTTCAGCAGGGATTGGTACTTTAATGAAGTCAACTCCTTCTTCTCGCAACAGTTTTTCCTCCTCTTTGCTGGATACTCCCTTTATGTTTCTGGGCTCAGACACACCATAATGAATTTTTAATGCCTCTTTGGTAAAATCAGCACCCACGTCATCAAAGTTTTTTTCAACAAAATCATAAATTTTTTTGCTGATATTGTCCACTACAGCTTGCGGGTCGATCGCTACCCCTTTAGCGGCGCCGTTTGATTTTACGATGCCAAAGCGACTCAGTGCCTTGGAAACAGAGGCACTGTTGCAAACAGGGCATGTTACCAGTCCTTTTTCTTTTTGCGTATCAAATGAATGGCTGCTTTCAAACCAGCCTTCAAAAGCATGACCTTTTTCACATTTTAAATCAAATGCAATCATGTATCCTTTCCCGTTTTGAATCTAATATATGGATATACGGCAAAATTTTCCAAGTTATTTAATCTGTTGATTTATCATTCCCATAAAGAGAATAAATAACATAACGGCTGAAAATTTAAAAGAAATTATTGACAGAATCGGTTCTTCCGCATCATATATGAAAAGTAATGATCGTCAAATGTTATGAAAAGGGAGATGATTCAATGAGATATTTTGCTATTGCCGGGTTGTTCATGCTCGCTTTAACCTGTGATGCGGTTGCGGAAAAGATGTATATAAGTGATATTGTAAAGGTTACGCTTAGAACAGGACCCTCGTTAGAACACAGGGTGATACAGATGCTTCAGTCTGGAAACGAGATCGAGGTTTTGGAACTAGGCAAGGATTGGAGCCTTGTCCGTTCGACCAGCGGGAAAGAGGGATGGATTCTAAGCCGATATTTATCTCCGGATATACCCAGCGACCTGGTATTGGGGGGGGTACAGGAAAAATATGATAAGCTCCTGGTACGGGCTGCCTCCATGGAAGAAGCCAATATGAAGTTCATCGAAGAGAATAAAAAACAGACGGAGGAGCTTACCCGGGTTTCTGCATCTTTGAAGGAGATCTCAAATCAGTATGAAATTTTAAAAACAGCGTCTGCTGATTTTCTGGAATTACAATCCAGATATAAAAAAGTAGCACAGGAACTGGAAAAACAAACCAGGAGAGCAACAGAATTAAACAAGCTGTTGCAGCGAAGAAACATTCAAATCGGATTATTGGGCGCAGGGGTACTTTTTTTCGGGTTCCTGATTGGATATAACACCAAAAGGAAACGAAGACGCTCATCTCTGCTTTGATTGTAAAACGAAAGGCTTACAGATTATATTATGCTGGTTCGACAGGTGACGGGATTATGGATTTTCGGTCTATTATTGACAATGCCAATTCAGGGTATTTTTTGTTGAGGGTATGAAATGTCAGGGAATAAAATGAAAGTGGAATCTGATTTTTTAATTATTGGAAGCGGAGTTGCCGGTCTGATGTTTGCGCTCAAGGCGGCAAAAGCGGGAACCGTTTCCCTGGTCACAAAAAAAAGTGCAACCGAGAGCAACACAAACTATGCACAAGGGGGAATCGCTTCTGTATTTGATAAACCGGATTCATACGAGGCCCACATTGAGGATACCTTAAAATCCGGAGATGGGCTCTGTGATAAGGATGTGGTTGCCATGGTTGTAAAAGATGGACCGGCAAGGATTCGAGACCTGATTGAGCTCGGGGTGCAATTCAATACAAAATCAGAACCGGAAAAAAGTATCCCGAATGTGGAGAATCTTGATCTCGGTCGTGAAGGCGGGCATTCCCAGAATCGGATTGTGCATGCCCAGGATATGACAGGAGAAGCAGTAGAGCGCGCCCTGATTTCCCAAATCAAAAAAAACGATCAGATCACCGTATACGAAAACCACATTGCCATTGATTTGATAACCTGTTCAACCCGGGTGAAAAGCGGGCTTGTGACCACAACTCATGAAGATTATTGCTGCGGTGCATATGTATTTGATCGTTCTCAAAGCCGGGTGAAAACATTCTGTTCCAAAATTACCCTGCTTGCAACAGGCGGCGCAGGAAAGGTTTATCTGTATACAAGTAACCCTGATATTGCAACCGGTGATGGAATTGCTATGGGATATCGGGCCGGCACAACGGTTGCGAATCTGGAGTTTGTGCAGTTTCATCCAACCTGTCTGTATCATCCGGACGCCAAAAATTTTTTGATATCGGAAGCGGTTCGTGGGGAAGGGGGCAGACTGATTGATTCGCAAGGCAAGCCGTTTATGGAAAAATATGATCCGCTCAAGGATCTTGCCTGCCGGGATGTGGTTGCAAGGGCAATTGATACGGAGTTGAAGAAAAGCGGAGATGAGTCTGTATTTCTGGATATTTCCCATAAAGGGGAAGCCTTTATCAAAAACAGATTCCCGAATTTATATCAGAAGGCATTGCAGTTTGGTTTTGATATGACCAAAGAGCCCCTTCCGGTTGTGCCTGCAGCTCACTATATTTGCGGCGGTGTTACGACCGATATGGAAGGACGTACGGATATCAGGCATCTTTATGCTGTCGGTGAGGCTGCCTGCACAGGGTTGCATGGCGCGAACAGGCTTGCCAGCAATTCTTTGCTGGAAGCGCTGGTTTATTCCCATAGAGCCGCAACCGCAGCAGTAAAAGACCTGAAAAAATATCAGTTCAAATTTCCGGATATCTCTCCCTGGGATGAGATGAGTACGACAGACAGTGATGAGCAGATTATGGTCAGTCACAATTGGGACGAGATCCGGCGTCTGATGTGGAACTATGTGGGAATTGTCCGTTCGGACAAACGGCTGGAGCGGGCAAAACGTCGTATTGAAATTATTTTAAAGGAAATACATGATTATTACTGGGATTTTAAGATCACTTCGGATTTGATTGAACTTCGGAATCTTGCTACGGTAGCGGATCTGATTATCAAATGTGCAACGCATCGTAAGGAAAGCCGGGGCCTTCATTATAATATTGAATACCCGGAAAGAAACGACAACCTCTGGCAGAAAGATACGATTCTCAGACGGCCTTTGCTGGGATGATGGCTATGCTTTTTTCCCAATATACAGTGTCACAATGCCAAAGGTCAGTCGGCGCCATCGGATATCCGTAAAACCGGCGGATTGCATAATGCCCACAAAAATTTTTGATTCCGGAAAGTGTAATACAGACTCCGGGAGATATTGATAAGCTTTGGTGTCCCCTGAGATCAGCCAGCCGATCAACGGCAGAATTTTTTTAAAATAAAAAAGATACAGCGAATGAAATAATCCTTTTGGAGGTGTTGTAAGCTCCAATACGGCAAGAGTGCCGCCTTTTTTCAAACCAGCATGGAATTCTTTGAGCGCAGTTACTTTATTTGCAATATTTCGAATTCCAAATGCAATCGTGATTGCATCAAAACTGCTGGGTTTAAAAGGCATTTCTAACGCATTTCCGGCGATCAGGGAAATGTTGGACCCGAATGATTTTTTGCATATTTTCCGACCGGCGATCTGGAGCATGTTGGGTGAAAAATCAGATCCGATTACGGTGACACCTGCCCCTTTTTGTTTTTGAATTTCAAGGATCACATCGCCGGTTCCGCAGGCCATATCCAGCACACAGCCTCTTGCCGGGGTTGTGATTTCAGAAACCATTTTCCGCCGCCAATACACATCCTGGCGCAAGCTCAATAGACGGTTGAGCAGATCATACCTCGGTGCGATTGAATTAAACATCTCTTTAATAAATGGGAGTTCTATATTCTTCATTGACAAGCCAAACTTCTGTATTAGTTTTAAGAGTTAGTTTCGTCAGTACCATAACTGGCGTCCTCCTGCAATAGCAGACAGGGGGGTAAGATCAACAGTCGAAAAAATTGAAATCAAGGGGCTTGTATTCGTTCTGGCTGGATGAAGGTTGTAAAAAATAAAATCGAAAAAAGATAAAGAATCGGGTTTTTTTATGGGTACGAAACGTGACTATTATGAGGTGCTTGGCGTCCGCCGGGATGCACCATCAAGTGAACTGAAAAAAAACTATCGAAAACTGGCCATACAATATCACCCGGATAAAAATCCAGGGGATAAAGAAGCAGAGGAAAAATTCAAGGAAGCGGCGGAGGCGTATGAAGTTCTGAGTGACAATAAGAAGCGTCAAATCTATGATCAATATGGTCATCAAGGGCTTGAGGGCGCAGGCTTTTCAGGATCGCGAGGGTTTGATGACATCTTCTCAAGTTTTGGAGATATTTTTGAGGATTTTTTTGGTTTCAGCTCCGGAAGGAGGCGTTCCGGGAACCGGGCAAGAAGGGGATCAGATCTCCGGTATGACCTGAGTCTTGATTTTATGGAAGCTGCTTTTGGAACAGAAAGGAAAATTGATATTGAAAAAGCGGAAACCTGCCCGACCTGCGGAGGTAATGGCTGCGAATCTGGAAAAAATCCTGAGGTCTGCCAGTATTGTGGAGGATCCGGGCAGGCAACCCGATCCCAGGGTTTCTTCACAGTAAGCACAACCTGCCCTTCCTGCAATGGCAGGGGGAAAAAAATAAATCATCCATGCCCGGAGTGTAAGGGAGCAGGACAGGTTCTGGTAAGTAAAACTGTTTCCGTCAAAATTCCGGCAGGGGTTGATTCCGGTTCCAGGTTACGGCTATCCGGTGAAGGGGAAACCGGGGTTGGGGGGCCACCTGGTGATCTCTATGTGTTTATTGATGTAAAACCACATAAACATTTTTCACGAAACAACACCGACGTCATCAGTACGGTGCAGATCTCCTTTATTCAGGCAGCTATAGGTGATAATATACAGGTTCAGACACTTGAGGGCGAAGAGACGTTTAGTATACCCAAAGGAACGCAATATGGAGAGACCTTCCGTCTCCAGGGAAAAGGCATTCCTTCTTTGCGTGGATATGGAAGAGGGGATCAGATCATTCAAGTGCAGATACTAACACCAACCAATTTAAACAAGAAACAGATAGCGATACTAAACGATTTTTCAAGACTGGAATCCGATAAGTTCAAAAACAAGCTCAAGAATATTCTGAAAGGGAATGTTGCGAAATGATATGATTGATATATTCCCCCGGGAGTGCTTTACTCTTTTTTATTGATCATGTGAGGGCAAAGGGAAAAGAGCATTTCATATGGTTCATGATGATCAGGAGAGACAGACAATGTTTGAATTAAAAATAATAGATCATTTTGCGGCAGCACATCAGTTGCGGATGGTGGCTGAAAAATGTGAGAATCTTCATGGCCATAACTGGAAAGTTGAAGCCTATGTTGCCGGAAAACAGTTAAATAAGGCCGGTGTTCTGCTTGATTTCGGTGAATTGAAAGAGTATTTGTCCCAGATTATGAATACCCTTGATCATAAATTTTTAAATGAACTCAAATTTTTGGGGGATGGAAACCCATCCTCTGAAAATCTTGCCCGATATATCGCAACCGAACTCCAGAAATGCTTTAAGGGGGATAAAATTCATGTCACCCGAGTGGCTGTCTGGGAATCGGAGAATGCGTGTGCAACTTATATCGTGGAATAATCTCCATATGCGGCTATCAGTTCATCTCTTGTTATGATGGAAGATACCTCTTTGACATGCTGTTTTATTTTTTCAACACCATCATTTTCCTGTCGATCAATAAGCGTGACGACCTTGACAACATCCAGGCCTTCTGATCGGGCTCGTTCAATGGCTTTGATGGTGGAACCTCCCGTGGTTACGACATCTTCCAGAATTGCAACCCTGGCTCCCGGCTGTAAATCACCCTCTACCCATTTGATAATGCCATGATCTTTCTGCTCCTTTCGAATAGAAAAAGCATGGACCGGTTTGTTTTTGATTTCAGATACAAAGGCCGTGGCAATCGAGATGGGATCTGCACCGAATGTAAGGCCGCCCACTCCGGCAAGCCCTGAGGATTTTATCTCTTCAAAAACCAGATGTCCTACCAGAAACATGCCTCTGGGATGTAAAATGGTTGGCTTGCAATTCACATAAAAACAGCTCATTTCACCGGAGACCAGTTTGAAAACCGGAGTCCGGCTGTATTTAAATGATTTCCTGCATAACATCTCAATCAATTCATTCTTCATTATCAGATATCTCCTGAAACGCTTGACCGGCTATGTTTTTTTATAATACCTTATTTTAATGAAAGAAAATATTGCAATTCCTGTAATGATCCGATAAAAAGCCCCCACTGAATTGGAAGAAGCCTTTGTTAGGGACCCAGTGGAGGCCTTGAGTAAGGAAAACCGTTGGCAGCACTCCTTATGCTCAAGCGTGAAGTACCAGTTTATTGCGGTCCGGTCAATTTAAAATCTTCCGAGGCGAGAAAAATCGTTGAATTTTTTCTTACAAGATTATAGAATTATAGACAATTTAATATGCAGTTGGCCTTTTTTCATTCAAAGGCCTATAAAGCTGGTGTGTTTTGCGATCGGTAATATCCCTATGGTATGTTCATGTGGCCGGTTGCGGAACGAAAAGACTCAGGTTGTTTTCGGCCTGAAAATTGCAATTGTTGACATGATTATACGCTTCTATTATGTCAACCCATTCCGGGGCTATCCAAATAAAGCAATGAGACAGGTAATGACTTGATGATGGAGAATACAGAAGGAAGTGCCATTATTCGGATGTTCCATGTTCATAAGCGTTTTGGGAAAAAGAACGCATTGACCGATATTACACTGGATGTTGAACAGAACGACCTGCTTCTGGTGAGTGGCCCGAGCGGAGCTGGGAAATCCACCCTGCTGAAGCTTCTGTATCTTGGGGAATCCTTATCCGAGGGGCAGATTTTAATCGATGGAATGAACCTGTCGAGAATCGCAGCAAATCGTATCCCCGTAATACGAAGACAGTTCGGTATCATCTTTCAGGACTACAAGCTCATCCCGACAAAAACCGTTTATGAAAATATAGCGCTGGTGCTGGAGGTTAAAGGAGAGAAAACCCGTTTCATTCAGAAAAAGGTCAGCAGTGTGCTGCGAACCGTTGGAATGGAAGAAAGGATCAACTCCTTTCCACCCAGTCTTTCCGGAGGTGAACAACAGAGAATCGCAGTTGCCAGAGCGGTTGTCGGTGATCCAAAGATTATTTTGGCGGATGAACCAACCGGAAGCCTTGATTCTGAATCCGCCGGTGTTATCATGGATCTTCTCAATGGTGTTCATTCTCGCGGTGCCACCGTCATAATTGCGACACATGATAAAGAGATTATCCGGGATACCAGAGGCAAGGTGATTTATCTGAAAGATGGGATCATGATGGAACCGCCAACACTCGAACCATTGATGGAAAAGAAAAAGACCATTACATTATGAAAACAGAGTTGCTCATTTTTTTTACCAGACGCGCCTTTCAAGACATGAACAGCAATCGGTTTCTTCATATTGTTACCATCATTACCATTTCCCTGTCTATTCTGATTGTCAGTGCATTCGGCCTTTTTTTTACCAATATCAACGATATTATGGTGTCCTGGAAAAAGGGCGTCAAAATAATGGCTTATTTACATAAGGATGTTGAAAAAATTCAGCTTCCGGAATTAAAGCAAAAAATTTTATCACTGTATGGCGTTTCAGAGGTACGATTCATACCCAAAGAAGAAGCTCTGGAAGAATTGAAACGGCAAATGAAACGGCAGATGGCACTTTTTGAGAATCTAAAGGAAAATCCGCTTCCGGATGTGTTTGAGATCCAGATGATTCCATCCACACAAAATTGGGGTAAGATTGAAATTCTGGCAGCACAGGTTGAAATGTTTCCCCAGGTTGCAGGGGTTGAGTATGGTCAACGATGGCTTGGCCGTGTGACCGGCATTTTTAACCTGTTTAAATTCGCAGGTACGGCCATGTGTCTTGTTTTTTTTATGGCATCGGTTTTTATCGTGGCCAATACCATCCGCCTGTTGTTTTTTTCAAGGCGGGAGGAGTTTGAAATCATGCGGCTAGTGGGTGCTACCGATGGATTTATCAAAGCGCCATTTTATATAGAAGGTATTCTTCAGGGGATTCTTGGCGGAGTGACCGGAATATTGATCCTTTTTGTTATCTATGTGATCATCACTTCCAATGTTGATCAAGGGATTTCATCCGGTTTTTTTGAGATGAGATTTCTTCCAATATCCATCTCCATAGGAATTGTGTTCTGTAGCATGTTTGCCGGATGGCTGGGATGTTATCTTTCTCTAAAACAATTTTTAAAATAGTACTATTCATATCCTGTCTTTTTTTATGGTCTGCGACCTCTTCAGGACTTGAAGAGATACGTACACCGGTAAAAGGCGTGATTACATCCCCGAGTTTGAATGTCCGGAGTGGTCCGGATCGCAATCAACGTGTGACTCAAATCCTGCACAAGGGAGATGAGGTGCAGGTCCTGTCCTATCATGGAGAATGGGTAAAAATATCCTGTCAGGAAAAAGTCGGGTATATTCGAAATCGAGAGAGATATGTCCATATTGAGAATTCTCCTGAAGCATCACAGGAAGCTAAAAAGGATATTGAAGCTAAAAAAGATATCGAAGCCAAGAAGATAATCGAAGCCAAGAAGGCAATCGAAGCTGAAAAGGCAATTGAAGCTGAAAGAAAAATGGAAGCTGAAAAAAAAGTTCATGAAGTCAAGGAAAAATCAAAAGATATCGACTTGGAGATACAGAAACATCAAACCCAGATACAAAATTTTAGTAATGAAGAAACATCGATTATTAATGGACTGGATGACCAGGAATTGGCTTTGAACCGGATAAATACTCAGGTTCGAAAGATTCGTTCCGATCTTTCCAGTCTGGACGAAAAAGTCCGGAAGATCACATCAGACTCCATAAAATTGCAGCAACAGATCCGTGTAACGGAAGAATATATCGCAAAACGTATTTCAGCCTTGTATAAGCTGAATCTTATCGGTCCCATGCATATTCTGGCATCTGCGGATTCCGTATATGATTTTATTTACCGAAAATTTGCCATGGAACGAATCCTGGAATATGACGATCAGGTTCTGGTTCGTCACAAAGAAAATAAGAAGAAATTGGCAATGGTATTGGGTGATCTGGATAATCAAAAAAAGGGAAAAGTTATTCTGGAGTCAGATCTCAGCAAACAAGTTCAGATCATGACCCAAAAAAGGACCCGAAAAAAAGATCTGTTGAAAGATATACAAAACAAAAAAACATTGGAGCTGGCAGCCATAGACTCTTTAAAGCAGGCTGCGCAAGCCCTTGACCAGACCATTTTATCGCTTCATGTTGAGCCCAGAAAAAAAACAACCCGCAAGCCCAAAAGCCCTTTTAATGAATTTAAAGGCTTGCTCAAAATGCCGGTCAAAGGTAAGATCATATCCTTTTTTGGACCCTATCAGGAAGGAAAATATAAAGTATTCAATTATCGGAGTGGAATCGAGATAAAGGCGGAACGAGGCGAACCGATCCAGGCCGTTCATAGTGGAATTGTACTTTATTCCGGGTGGTTTAAAAGTTATGGGAATATGATGATCATTGATCATGGAGAACATTATTATACATTGTATGCTCATGCAGAGGAGCTTTTTAAGTCAAAAGGTGAGTATGTAGAAGCAGAAGAGGTGATCGCAACTGTCGGTGATACGGCATCCATGACAGGATCAAATCTTTATTTCGAGGTACGCCATCGTGGTGAACCGATGAACCCCCTTAATTGGTTAGGCGGCAGTTGAAGGAGTCTTTTAATGATTTTAAAAATAAGGCAGTATGGTAACCCTTTTCTGTTGGCTGTTTTCATCGCTGTTGTATTGATCTCAGGAAGCGGATTTTTTCGGGAGCTGCTTGCAGACACAGAGGAGACATACAAGAGCCTCAAAATTTTTTCCGATGTGATTGAGATACTCGAAAAAAATTATGTTGAACCTGTTGATACAAAAGAGCTGATACAAAAAGCCATTCAGGGGATGGTTCATGGTCTGGATCCTCATTCCACATATCTGCTTCCGGAAGATTATGAACTTCTGCAGGATGATACCAAAGGAGAATTCAGCGGGATTGGCATTGTAATCAATATGGATAAGGGACTTTTAACGGTTGTATCGCCTATTGAAGGAACACCGGCACATCAGGTAGGGATCAAAGCCGGAGATATTATTTTCAAGGTCGATGGGAAGCCCACAAACGAAATGACCATCAGCGAGGCTGTCAAAGCAATCAAAGGGCCAATCGGTACCACTGTCAAGCTGACGATTGTCCGGAAAGACACGCCCAAACCAATAGATTTCACGGTTACCCGCAATGTTATTCCTGTTGAAAGCGTACGGAATATTATGCTGAAGCCGGGCTATGGATATGTCCGGATCTATAATTTTACAGAAAAAACAACCGTTGATTTGCAGGATGCATTGAAACGTATTGAATCCGAGGCGCCGAAATTACAGGGGCTTGTGGTTGATCTTCGTGATAATCCAGGTGGCCTTCTACCCGAGGCAATCGGTGTGACGGATCTTTTCCTGGATGATGGAATCATTTTATCCATTAAAGGGAGACTGGAAGAACACAATCAGGTCTATAAGGCTCAAAAAAATGAAATGGAACGGAAGTATCCGATCATTGTGCTGATCAATGGCGGGAGTGCCAGTGCTGCCGAGATTGTTGCCGGAGCTCTTCAGGATCATAAACGCGCAGTCGTGATCGGGACGACTTCGTTTGGTAAAGGGTCTGTTCAAACAGTACGATCTCTTCGCGACGGTTCGGGTTTGAAGTTTACCATTGCAAGATACTATACTCCATCCGGCCGGTCGATTCAGGCCAAGGGGATTGAACCGGATATTGCTTTAAAATATCAGACGTTGAAAGCAGAAGATGAAGATATCGCTCCCTATTTGAAGGAGAAGGATTTAAAAAACCATTTGAAAGCCGAGTCAGATAACAAGGTGGCGGAACCGGATGAGTCTAAAATCGATGAAGATTCAGAAGTCGAATCCAAGCTTGAAGATACGGAATATTCTACCTTGAATTTAAAAAGGTTGATGTCGGATAATCAAGTGGTACGCGCGCTTGATGTACTCATCGGCTATCATATTTTCAGTGAAATGAAAAAATAAGTGAGCCAATTTCAAAACGATTGAAAAGTGTCACTCCGGCGAAAGCCGATGTATAGAAAAGAATTGAAAATACTGGATAGTGTTACGCTTAACTTCATGTCCGGCTTTCGCCGGAACTACAACAATGGACTTTTGAAATTGGCTCAAGTGAAATGGCAAACCAGATCCGAAGAGAAATAGCGTACTGATTAGAATAACATTACGAATACATGGCGAAGAAAAAAATAACCGGTAAATCAAGAGCGGGTAAAAAGCCCTCAAAAGCAGAGGCAAATCTATCGGGCAATCTTTTAAAAACAGTTGCGGCGGTTTTTTTGCTGCTTTTCCTGGTTGTCGCGGCTGGTTTTTTTTTTCAAAAGTATTATCCCCTATCTACATTCCGGCAACCGGAATCTTCGGAATCAACAGCCTCAAAATACCGGCATCTGAAAGCAGCTCCGCCGGCATATGAGATTTTTCCAAAACAGGAACGAATACCTCCGGCTGACCGGGCCATCAGAAAAAGTCCTCCCGGCGGTCTTCCAAGAGTCGCAATTATTATTGATGATTTTGGTTATGATATTGATATCGCAAGAAAGTTCAGCGAACTGAATGCGGAGATTACATTTGCAATCCTGCCGTACAGTCCTCAAGGAAAGAAAATAGCACAGATTGCCAAAGCAAAAAATCTTGAAATCATGCTTCATCTGCCTCTGGAGCCGTCTGAGTATCCCAGAGTAAATCCAGGTCCTGGAGTCCTGCTATCCTCCATGTCTCCAGATGCTCTCATCGAACAACTGACAAAAGACCTTGATTTCATTCCGCACATCCGGGGGGTTAATAACCATATGGGTTCGGAAATCACAACCATTTCCACAAAGATGTATCAGATTTTTTCGATATTAAAAAAACGGGATCTGTTTTTTGTGGACAGCAAAACCAGCAGTGATTCATTGTGTAAGCCTTCAGCCCGTTTGTTAAAGCTTCCATTTGGGGAACGGGATGTATTTTTGGATCATGCTGTTGATTCTGATTCAATACGAAAGCAGATTCGAACGCTGCTCCGTATTGCCCAAAGACAAGGGGAAGCCATAGGGATCGGGCATCCTCATAAAACAACCTATCAGGTACTGAGAGAAAAGCTTCCGGAGATCAAAGCGGAAGTCCAACTGGTGAAAGCCTCTTCCATTGTTGAAATTATGGGTGAATAATTGTGGCCGAAAATGGCCTATCTGTGAATATGTGCGTCTACAAATCGAGCCAGGATTTCGGCACTGGCAGCAGGCGGGCGAACGAGAAGGAAGTGGTCAATGATGGAGTGAGCCATTTCATGAGCCAGCATTCCTTCATGAACATCATTGATATTAATGTATATGGTGTTACTGTCAAAAATATACCAGGCGCGTATATTGTTTTCGGATTGATAAATTGCGAAATAGGCTTGGTCCAGTGCTTTCCGGTCCGGATAGATGGTAATGAAAACCTTGGGAGATTTTTTTCTCATATCCAGAATTTCTTGAACCCGTTCATACAGATTGTCTACCTTTGCTGAGATCTCCTCATGAATTGTATCCGGTCTTTTATCGGAGAAAAGTTTATTCAACGCCCAGGGTTTTGGATCAAAATCGATGCTGTTGCTGAATGCGTCAAGGTCCTCTGCTTTAAAAAAGCGAATGATGGTATATTTTGTTTCAATCGTGACCCACGGAGCCGGGCGATCGGTTTTTGCGTATGCCATGCCGGTAAAAGAGAAGTAAAGAAATAATGTGAGGAGACAAACGGACCCAGATTTTTTTTTAATCCTATCCGGCATAAGAAAGAGGGTTCCAGGTTATAGTATAAAATTTTTTTTAACTTTTTGTTTCAGCGTTTTTATTCTGTCAATCATCTGATCCGGATTCTTTTGTTCGGTTGCGGTCTGTTCCAGGATATCAATTTCATGATAAATTTCATATACTTTGTCATGAAGACTGTGAACCATATGGTTTAAGCTGTCCGCCATTTCCTTCACCTGATCCTGTTTCCGCAAAACGATTTTTTTGCATAGATTTCCCTGTCCAATGGTTTTAATCTCTTTTTCAAAACGAAACATCGGTCCGGCAATTTTATGGGAGATATAGAGGGTGACAAAAATTGTGACAATGCAAACCACACCCAGGGTAATCAGATTTGTGTATATCACAGCCGGAAGTATGGCCGAACCGGTTTTCCGGATTACCAGTTTTGAGTCATCAAAAGAAGAAGTGAGCGTGTCCTGAGAGAATAAAAATAGCAGGGCGGTCGACAAAATAACACCTGCAAGAACAATGAGGCAGAATTTCACAATGAATTTTATCTGAAAATCTTTTTTAATCAGATGTGTTTTTCGTCGATAGGAAGGATGTTCCATGATTTGATTTCTCTCCTTTTATACACCTGAACTCACGATAGCGTGCATTGAGGGTATTGTAACTGGATATCGATCAGATGGTGAAGATGGATATGGTAAATTTTTGTCAAAAACGGGTTTGCCGGAATTGCTGTTATTCAAGCATGGAAGGAAAAATTTCGACGCTGGCATTCTCCCGCAGGTTGTCCATCCATTCTTTGAGAAGGTGGATTCTTTTTTCTTCTTTGACTTTTTTTTCAATCTGATTATGGAACTTCTGAAAATCCGGAAGTGAAGGAGTTTGTTTTTTAATTTTATCATAATGGAGTTTAATCTCTTCCTCCGAAACCACTACTTGTTTATCGATTTCTTCACTTTTCAGATCAATCAGATTCCGTATCAGGGTTGATTCCCAGTAACGTTCAATTGCCTGCATAAATTTTTTTTGCTGGTCCAGTTTTGCCCTCTTTGCTTCCTGGATCAGGAGTTCCTTTTGGATTATTTCTTCGAGAAACTGTTTTCTGGTTTCATGGGTCAATTTGAAGTCTTCATCCAGCTCCAGTTCCAGCGCAAGCTGATTCTGAAATTCATCCAAGGTAAGGTCATAATCATTGATTCGGGTTACGATCTTTTTATTTGAAACATCATTTGAGCAACAGGAAAGCATCAGGGAAAAGAGGAAAAACAGGGGGAGTAAATTTTTGCTTTTCATATAAAATGTTTCCTCAGTATTTGAATGACAGGCCGGTTGAATAAATATTCAAGGTATAGTCATATAGATAAAATCGATCATCATCATTATTGGATTCACTCCTTGTATTTTCCCAGTTGGCATGAATGCTCCATTTTTCAGAGATCATGTACGCGATGTCTGCAAAAATCGTTTTCTTAACTTCCCATTGTTTTTCGTTCTTGTATACTCCGCCATAAAAGTTCGCTTTTCGATGGTCATATTTTGTTTTATGAAAGGAGTAAAAAATGCTGACCGACAGTGGGAAAGGTTGAAAAAGATAAGAGATTTCCGGCCGTATTCCATAGGAAAAATAATCATAGTAATTTTCAGTTGCCACATCATCCACATAACTATAACTTTCCATACCATCCCAGAAATTCTGATTGCTTTTGTTGATGTCTGTTCCGAGTTTCAACCCGGTTTGCAGTTCGCGGGTCAGTTTGTATGTGAACTGGAAGGAAAGGGTGTGAAGGTGGTCAACCTGCCCATCACCTGTCAGACTGCCGTTTAAATCAACCACCTTTTTATCGTCCAGTTTCTTGTATAGAATGGAGTATTCCGTGTTCCATGAAAATCGGGTGTCGGATGCCCAGAGATACTCAATCTTGGCCAGCAGTCCTTTATAATCTTTCTCATCTTTTTCCGTATCCAGGGCTGAAATCAAACCCAGATCCTCATTTTCAACCGCCAGATCCAGAAGGGATATGAAATTTGGATAATGTCGATTATAGTATTGCAATCCAATGGTCAGAAGTCCACTTCCCCTCCCAAATCCGGCATTCCCAAATTCCAGATCGATTCCCGCACCTGCATCGTAGTAGTTGTAAAGACCATCATTCCATCCAGTTGACTGGGTATCTTTGTTAAAGGTCGCGGTGTAGAACAGGGATGGGATCAGGGATAAATTGTCATCATGTCCGATTCCCATCCGTAACATGGGGGTGAGTGTGTGTTCCTGGTATTCGGTTCGCTGCCGAGGCACATTGCCATCTGAATAGAAATCCAGTTTTTTTTCATAGCCGCCATCATATTTGAGGATCAGGAATTGATCTTCTTTCATTTTCCAGCTTGCTGCAAGCAGACAATCGAGGATTCCTCCGGATAACGAGTCTGCATGTTTCAGATCGGAATAGGTATAGGAAGACTCTATATCGGTAATCAATTTCAGTCGTTCACCGGTGTACGCTTTTACGTCGGATGATGAAGCAGTGTCTGACCAGGTAGTTCCTGATTGAAAAACAAAGAGCATGATAACCATTACAATCATCTGTTTGTTTTTCCAATATTCAAATCGAATCATTGCACAGCCCTTCGGCCCCAGATGCTTTCCAGGCCTTTTTACGGTGAATTGACAGGAGATGGCTCGGATTTCCAAACCATTCTGGACATGGGAATATAGATGGTATCGATCGGGCTCTCATAAAATCTCATCTGGGGGTCGATCTGGATTTCAAGATTATTGTTTCCAATATGGACGGAACCTGATTCATTGACCCGTAAGGAATCCCAGATATCGCTGAATGCAAGTTCGGTTCTGTATCCTGGAATCTCTCCTCTGTTATCGGTTGTATCCCCGTCTCCCAGGACATAGAAGTTGACATCCATCCTGTTGACGGAACTCTCCAGCATATAGCTGAATCCTCTTGTTGTGGATCCGGAATCGATACCGAACTCACCGGCACCAGGAGGACCGCTCATGGTCATTTGATAGGTATTGTTTGTTTGGATGGTTTTGATCTGCAAGGATTCTCCAGTGATTTTCTGTTTATAGTCGGGTGTATTATCCATATAGCCGCCGGCAAAGGTTCTGAGGTTGCTGATCGATTCACTGCCGGCATTGGTGAATGTAATGTTCATGCTTTCTAAGAGAGGCGGGCGGCTTTCCGATGTTCCGGCAATGTATCGAATCGTTTGTCCATCGGCGATCATATCCTGTGTATCCAGCCAGTTGCTCCAGGGGAGATTTCTCAGATCCCCGGAATACGCTTCTGAAAAGTTTGTTACCCAGTTGACAGAGGATAGCCCGGACAGGTTACTATCCCCATTTCTCAAAGATACACTCAGCAATTGAACGGTTTCCGCATCCGGCCTCAGGATATATTGCTGCACTCGTACCCAGTTGCCATGGACATCTTTGAGAACCCGTCCTGCCTGTGCGTCTGCCTTTTGGGTCAGCCATGCATCCCGTTCCCGGATTCCCTTGTATTTTTCTGCGGTGTATAATGAGCTCTGAATCATCTGGTTATCATGCATTTCGATGATTTTTTTATTTAATCGATCTTCTTCAACCTGGAATGCATAGGCAAGAAAACCATCTTTGTTAATTTTTTCCAGAGTCGTCGGGTTCAACACAACTCTTGGAACTCCGTCATATCCATCCTGTCCCATGGTTTGAAGACCCAGATTTTTATTTTCATCGCCATAGATTTCTTGGATACCGTAATCCACACCGCTCCAGGTTCCCGGAAAGCCGTATGTTGTTCCTTCTAGACTGAAATGTCCTGGAATGGTATTTTTTTGGTCAACCGTTGTCCGTAGAGCTGGATCGTGCGCAGTATCATCCAGGGCTGTTTGAAGACTGGCGGAATCAACAGCCATATCCCATGTCGCATCGGTTCGAATGTGAAGGATGGACAGGGGGATATCCATATCATCTGTGATTTCAACATCAGGTTCATCCACGACTGGACTGAAAAACAGATCCGTATCCGGTTCCCTCTCATCGGGATTTCGAATATCATGCTGAGCCCCTCCTTTTTCAACATCCGGTTTTTGGATCACGCGCTCTTTTTCAGAATATGCCTCTATCTCTCCGGTGATCTGATCTGCTCTTGCCTGGATCAGCCCGAGGTCTGTCAACTCCTGAACGGCTGTAAGAGCAAGCATGCAGCTTGAATCTTCCTGTAAGGCTTTTCCATACAATTCGTTTGCTGCGGCATATTGCCCTTGATCGCTTCTTTCAATGCCTTCCAGATAGTACTTTAAGGATTTGGTATTTTGGGTTATGGATTGGTCAATTTGCTTTTTTTCCTGTGGGTTTACGGTTATTTTCAGTGCGGCGGCTATTTTGAATAACAGCTCTTTTTCCATGGGGCGAAGATCTGAAAACAGATTCCCCTGGGAGGATACTTTGTCCAGGACTGTTTTGGAAGGCACATGATAAATATTGGCTACAAAAGTATAGATTTTCGAAGCCTGTTTTTGAATCTGTCCGGTAATCAAATACTCGACCTGGAGCAGACTTCCGATTTGGATGGCGGTATCTGTTTGATCAAGATCTGAAACGTTTATTCCCGTTTCTTTCAGAAGTGCTTCCACTTTTTCTCTGGAAACAACTTTTATGGCTTGTATTTTTTTAAAATCGTGGGTCAACAGAAGAGGAACCCCTTTTTGGAGAATATTCATATTGTGATGTTCTGTCTGGTTTTCAAAATACAGAATACCAACATGATTCAATGCTGCCTGTTTTTCAAGGGCGCTATTTTTTTGAGAAGCACTTTTCGCCCAATGCTTCAGATCACCTGTAATCACATTGCCTTGAGCGGCCTGGAGCAGGAGTGCAGAATGAAGTATGCCGATAAATAGAAATATTGTAATAAAAACAGTCTTCCTCATTTATGAACTCCTTTCGAATCAATTCAGTCAGACCATGTTTCCCGGGTTAGAGATAGAAAACATCCGCCACCGCCACCATCATCACCTGAGGATACAGCCGGTTCAGGCTGTGCGGTGTTCCCCGTTGTATTATTGTTGCTTCCGGTATCTGTGGCATCATCCATTTCAGAACTGAGCAGTGCTCGATAAGCATTGACACGGCCGGATGTCGCGTTCGTATCCTTCAAGGATTCAAGAACATCGACCGTTGCCATGATTTGTGCGTGAATCTGTGCAGGTGTCCAATCCGGATAGTGGGAAACCAGAAGGGCTGCGATACCGGCAACAATGGGTGCAGCAAATGAGGTTCCATGGATCTGGCCATATCGATCGTTGTTCATCGTTGAAACAATATGCTGGCCTGGTGCGGATACATCTACCCACGCTCCCCTGTTTGAAAACTGTGCAGGTTTGTCTTCATCTGTCGTCGCTCCAACGGAAATCAAGCCATCCAGATCATAGGCGGCAGGATAAACAGGGCTGTTGGATCCCTCATTGCCTGCGCTGCAGACGATGACAACGCCATGGTCAATGGCATATTTTAGAACATC
>CAMBQS010000003.1 GCA_945870015.1 Desulfocicer vacuolatum DSM 3385 | reverse complement strand
GGACTTGGCCTTGTGTACCTTGGAAAGCAGATAGGGTAAAAAAGATGTATCAGGTGTCAGACTATGATTTTGCACTTCCGGAAAAACTGATCGCACAAGTACCAAATAACAACAGAGATCACTCCAGACTGCTTGTCCTTGACAAAAATTCCGGTAAGATCGTTCACCAATCTTTTTTTCAAATCGTTGAATTACTCTCTCCCTCTGACCTGCTGGTCGTGAACAACACAAAGGTTATCCCAGGACGCCTATTCGGGAACAAAGAAACCGGAGGCCGGGTTGAACTTTTGTTGCTGGACTATCTTGAAGGTATTCAGCAACTTGATAGGCAAGGGAAATTTGAATGCCCATGCCTGATTAAAGCCTCCAAGCATCCCCAAAAAGGGTCCTGGTTACATTTTGATATGGGTCTAAAGGCGGAAATCCTTGAATTCAATGAAGGAATACACCGGGTTCGTTTTTGGCCTACCGGGAATTTTGAGACCATTTTGGATGCCATCGGCAGGGTACCGCTTCCTCCCTATATCAAACGGGACAACGATTTGAATAAAATGGATGATCGAAGCGCCTATCAAACTGTATATGCAGAAGAAAAAGGAGCCATTGCCGCTCCAACCGCAGGACTCCATTTTTCACCGCAGCTTATCGATAAAATAAAATCAAAAGGCATTCCAATTGTTGAAATTACGTTGCATGTAGGATATGGAACATTTTTGCCACTCCGGGTGAATGATATTCGGCATCATAAAATGCATTCGGAAAGATTTTATATCTCCAAAAATGCTGCCACAACGATCAACCGGAAAAAAAAAGACAAGGGCAGAATTATTGCTGTTGGAACCACATCGGTACGGACACTGGAGTATGCAACCAACAAAGATGGAATCGTGACAGACGGATCAGGACAATGCGATCTGTTTATCTATCCGGGATATCAATTTCAAACAGTAAACAGTATGATCACCAATTTTCATCTTCCCAAATCATCTTTGATCATGCTGGTATCTGCATTGGCCGGTCGATCAACGATTCTCTCCGCTTATCAGGAGGCAATTGAAAAAAATTATCGGTTTTTCAGCTATGGTGATGCAATGTTCATTACATGATAGCAGGGATACATCAAAAATAAAATATGTTACGCTTCACCACCATAGCCAGATCAATTGAAACCAGTGCCCGAGCCGGAGTTATTGAAACCCTGCATGGCAATATCGAAACCCCCATATTCATGCCTGTGGGTACACTGGCAACCGTAAAATCTTTAACAACCGATGATCTGGAAGCCTGCGGCGTACAAATCCTTCTGGGGAACACCTACCATCTTTATCTGCGACCCGGTTGTGACGTGATTGAAAAATTTTCCGGCCTGCATCAATTCATGAACTGGAACCATCCCATCCTCACCGACAGCGGAGGCTTTCAGGTTTTTTCTCTTGCAAAACTGTCCAAAATTTCAGAACAAGGGTATTCATTCCAATCCCACATCGATGGCTCCAAACATATGCTGACGCCTGAAAAAGCGGTTGAGATCCAAACCTGCCTCGATTCCGACATCCTGATGTGCCTGGATCAGTGTATTGCTTATCCTGCGACAAAAAATGAAGCAGAAAGTGCACTTGAATTGACGACAAGATGGGCCCAGCGATGCAAACAGGCATGGATGAAAACCCATCAAAACAATTCCCTGTTTGGCATTATTCAGGGTGGCATGTTTCCGGAACTGCGAAAAAAATCCGCAGAAAACCTGATCCCTCTGGATTTGCCTGGATATGCCATAGGTGGTCTCAGTGTCGGCGAACCCAAAAATCTGATGCTTGAAATCGCAGAGGAAACGCTTCCTTTCTTACCGTATGAAAAACCTCGCTATATTATGGGAGTTGGAACACCTGAAGACCTGGTGGAGATGGTTTCCCTTGGGGCGGACATGTTTGACTGTGTAATGCCCACCCGTAATGCCAGGAACGGCCAGCTTTTTACCAGCAGAGGCACTGTCAATATTTCCAATGCCAAATTTCGAACAGAAACCAAACCAGCCGATCCGGATTGTGAATGCTATACATGCCGGAATTACTCTTTGGCTTATCTCCGGCATCTGTATATGAACAGAGAACTTCTTGCATATCACTTAAATACGATTCATAATATACACTATTATATTCATCTGGTTCAAGAGATGCGCCAGGCGATTACTCAAAATAAGTTTCCGGAATTTAAAACTGATTTTTATAATAAACGGAATCAATAACCCCCAGAGTAGGAGAAAAAATCATGCTTGAAAAAGTGCAGAATGTCCTGAATAAGATCAGACCCATGCTCCAGAAAGACGGCGGTGATGTGGAGCTAATCTGTATTGATAACAAAATTGTGAAAGTTAAACTTCAGGGAGCCTGTGCCGGATGCCCCATGTCCCAGATGACACTGAAAAACGGAATTGAAAAAATCCTGAAAGAACAGATCCCTGAAATCGAGTCCGTTGAAAACATAGGATAGACACTTTTTTTTCAAGGCTTTTTAACAACAACGCTATCATTTATTTTACCGGGAGGTTTGTATGACAATTGCCGGAAAAATTGAAACCTTTATTTCCAAATCATCCTGGATCAGAAAAATGTTTGAAGAGGGGGCCAGGCTCAAGAAACAGCATGGTGCAGAAAATGTGTTTGACTTCAGCCTGGGTAACCCATACCTTCAGCCACCGGATAAATTCAGGGCGGTACTTCAAAATCTGGTCAACAACCCGGGCCCTTGTGACCATTCCTATATGCCCAATGCCGGATATCCATATGTGTGTAAAAATGTGGCTGATTACGTGTCCGCAGAACAAGGTGTGCAGATCTCAGACAGTGAGATCATCATGACCTGTGGTGCAGCCGGTGGTTTGAATGTAATACTCAAAACCCTTCTCAATCCGGATGAAGAGGTTATCACACCCGCTCCTTTTTTTGTGGAGTATGGATTTTATGCAGACAACCATGGGGGAAAGCTGGTAACGGTTCCAACAAATGAAGATTTTACACTCGACTTGCAAAAAATCTCCTCTGCCATTTCCGATAAAACCCGCGTGGTTCTGATCAATTCACCCAACAACCCGACCGGACAGGTTTACAATCGAGAAAGTCTTGAACTATTGGGATCTCTGCTCAGAAAAAAAAGCCAAGAGCAGGGGAAAACAATCTATCTGGTTTCCGATGAACCATATCGAAAAATTGTGTATGACGGGATTACGGTACCCAGCCTGTTTACCTGTTATGATGACAGCATTATCGTAACCTCGTTTTCAAAGGATATTTCCATCCCCGGAGAACGAATTGGATTCATCGCCGTAAACCCGAAAGCAGAACATAAGAAAAAACTGACTGCCGGGATGGCGTTGGCCAATCGAATCCTTGGTTTTGTCAATGCGCCGGCTCTGATGCAGCGGGTGGTTGGCGAGCTTCAAGGTGAACGTGCGGATATGAGCTTATATGCAAAGAAAAGAGATATTTTATGCGATTCCCTTTCCGATTTTGGATATACGTTCAAAAAGCCGGCAGGCGCTTTTTATCTGTTTTGCAGATCGCCCATTCCGGATGATGTTGCATTTGTAAAATCCTTGCAGGAGGAACTGATTCTCACGGTTCCTGGAAGCGGATTTGGAGGGCCTGGCCATTTCCGGATTGCCTTTTGTGTTGACAATGATACAATTATCAGGGCATTACCGGGTTTTAGAAAAACCATCGAGAAAAAATAGGTTAACCATCAAAAATAAGGAGTGTCATATGAAAATACTTAAAATTGATCATCTTGGGATTGCAGTAAACAGCATTACAGAAGGAAAATCTTTTTGGACCGATGTTCTTGGCCTTGCGTTTGAAGGATCTGAAACAGTTGCCGAGCAGAAAGTGACAACAGCATTCTTTCCGGTCGGTGAAAGTGAAGTCGAACTGTTGGAATCAACCGCGCCCGATGGGCCGATCGCGAAATTTATTGAAAAAAAAGGCCAGGGAATTCAACATGTTGCATTCAGGGTTGAAAACATAGAAGCTGCTTTGGCTGAGCTGAAGGAAAAGGGAATTCAACTGATTGATCAAAAACCCAGAATTGGAGCCGGTGGAGCAAAAATTGCCTTTCTGCACCCGAAAGCCACCAGTGGTGTGCTTGTGGAGCTGTGTGAACGGTAAAAATACAACCAAACAACCTTTTGAAATTCGTGCTGGTTATCCATTTTTACAAATAATCAGCACGATAACTCACTTTAACGCATACCACTGTTTTTCTGATATGAGGTTCCCTGAATAGCTGCAACCGGATCACCTGCTTCATCAAAATATCCATCCGGCAACATCCGGTTAAGCGTTTCCAATGGGTTCGATATGGAATAGAGGATTATCTCCGTCCTGATCTTGCACGGTGAAATCAGCCTTCAAGCGATTCTTAAGCACTTCAAGCATATAGGTAATTTTTGAAATAATAAGCCCTTTTATCATATAACCAATGGTAAACCGCTGAGCAGCGGTATGGCAGTCCACATTCAGTTTATCAAATATTTCATGAATCATAGGTGTAACCTTCTGATAAATCTCCTCCTGGACAATATCCATTTTGCCTTTTTCCTTGGCTCCCCAGATTGCCGGAACAATATAGGTTACGGATTCATTCAACAATTTACTCTTGTAGGCCTCCACAATATCAAGAGCAGCCTTGTTCAAAAGCGGCTCGATCAATCGGGGTACCCTCATGATATCCTCAGAAATCTCAGGAACCTCTTTTTCCTCTTGCTTGCCCAAAAATCGCCATAAAAATTTCACGGTATTAATACCCCCCAAGTATGCTTTGGCATTATAAAAAATTTCATCTGCCTCCATCTTAAAATATCAATTTTGAATCAAAAAACTCATTGCTCCCTGTTCTCAAATATCATATATCGAGAAACAGCGTGAAACATGGTTCACATATTTTACCAAAAGACATAATTACAAACCTCATTACCTGTCAAGAAAAAGTTCAATAAGAGGAAATTATGGATACATAAAAATGATATCGTACACGCAAAATCGGTTTTTTTTAAATATTTTTCTTGACAAAACAAACTATAATAATACAATATTGAGGTTTTAAACCTTGTCAAATAATTTTGTTATAAGGAGGTCCTCAATCATGTATGCGGTCATCGCTACCGGCGGAAAACAATATAAAGTTGAAAAAGGTGAAACCCTGAGAGTCGAAAAACTCCCTGGTGAAATCGGAGAAGAGGTGTCATTTACCAATGTCCTCATGTTTTCAGATGGTGAAAAAGTCAGAATTGGTCAACCTGCTATTGAAGATGTGGCCGTCCGTGGGCATATTGTTGAGCAGGGAAAAGCCAAAAAAATAATTGTATTCAAATATAAACGCCGTAAAAAATTTCGAAAAACCCAGGGGCATCGTCAGCAGTATACGGCTGTAAAAATTGACAGCATTGGAGCGTAATACAATTGCTCGGATGATAAAAGGAAAGCAAAATGGCACATAAAAAAGCAGGCGGCAGCACACGAAATGGACGCGACAGTAATGGTCAGCGTCGCGGAGTTAAAGTTTACGGCGGACAAAACGTCAGGGCTGGTAATATTCTGGTACGCCAGGTAGGGACAAAAATTCACGCCGGTGAAAATGTCGGTACAGGAAACGACTATACGCTTTTTGCTAAAATCGATGGCAAAGTAACTTATGAACGAATGGGAAAAGACCGGAAAAAAGTCAGCGTTTATTCCTCGTGAAATTTATAGATGAAGCGATTATTACTGTCCAATCCGGTAATGGTGGCCAAGGTTGTGTCAGTTTCAGGCGTGAAAAATTTATCCCCCGCGGCGGTCCTGACGGTGGAGACGGTGGGAACGGCGGGGATGTAATATTTAAAATTTCCTCCAAAAAAAGAACGCTTTATCAATTCCGGCATCAGAAATTACTACGGGCTAAAAATGGAGGCCCTGGTCAGGGCCAGCAGAAAACCGGGAAAAGTGCGAAATCTCTGGTTGTTGAAATTCCTCCTGGAACCATCATCAGCGATCCTGAAACCCAGGAAATTATCCATGACTTTATCAGCCCGAATGACGAATACATTGTAGCCAGAGGGGGAAGAGGGGGGCAGGGGAACAAGCGATTTACAACCTCCACCAATCGAGCGCCTCGATTTGCTCAGCCTGGAGAACCAGGACAGACCTTCAAACTAAAACTGGAACTCAAACTCCTTGCTGATGTTGGAATCATCGGATTTCCCAATGCCGGCAAATCCACACTAATCAGTGTTCTTTCTTCTGCACGTCCGAAAATCGGAAACTATCCATTTACCACACTAACTCCCACACTTGGGATCGTTTACACGGACAGAGGGGAACCTTTTGCGGTTGCGGATATACCCGGATTGATTGAGGGCGCACATTCCGGGGCTGGATTGGGTATCAAATTTCTACGACATATCGAGAGGACCAAAATTTTGATCCATCTCATTGATGCATCCGCCATAAATCCTGAAAAACCGCTTGATTTATATAATACAATCAACAGAGAACTATCTCTATACAGCAGCAAACTTGCTGAGAAGCACCAGATCATTGCTTTAAACAAACTGGATATTCCGGAAGCCCAACAAAACGCAGATGCTTTTCAGTCAAGCATAAAAAATAAAAAGGTCATTTTGATCTCTGCTGCAACCGGCAAAAATATTCCAAACTTGAAAAAAGAAATTATCAAGCAATTAGAACAGATGTATGATGAATGATCGACAAAAAATCTTTTCCAATGCAAAACGGGTTGTTATCAAGGTAGGAAGCAATGTACTGACCGCAGACCACGGCCTCAACACGCACACAATCCAGATCATCAGTGAACAGCTCAAACGGCTGTTTGATAAAGGTATCGAAGTTGTCATGGTGTCTTCAGGTTCGATGGCGGCCGGTTTTAAAAAAATAGGCCTTCCAAGCAGACCTACCGACATTCCCGGCAGGCAGGCAACTGCAGCGGTCGGTCAGGCTGGACTGATCCTTGAATATGAAAAAGCGTTTGCAAAATATGACAAAAAGGTAGCCCAAATTTTACTTACACAAAGTGATTTGAATCATCGGAAACGGTATTTAAATGCCCGGAACACCATTAATACACTCCTTTCGTGGGGAATTCTTCCCATCATCAATGAAAATGATACCGTGGCTACAGAAGAGATTAAATTCGGAGATAATGACAATTTATCCGCCATGATTTCTCTTCTGATCGATGCGGACATTCTGGTTAATCTGACGGATATTGATGGATTGTATACAAAAGACCCCAGAACCAATCCGGATGCGGAACTGATTCCAATAATTGATAATATTGATCTCAAAATAAAAAAAATGGCCGGCGGCATCCCTGGGGCCTTAGGAACCGGAGGCATGCTGAGCAAAATTCATGCTGCTGAAAAAGTTACGTCTGCCGGGATTCCGATGGTGATTGCCAATGGGAAAAATCCAACTACCCTTTTGGATCTTTTTTCCGGAAAAAAATTGGGTACCTGTTTTCTTGCCAAAACCAATAAGCTTTCAAGGCGAAAGTGCTGGATTGCTTTCTCTCGCAAACCAAAAGGAAAAATTCAGATCGACAGCGGAGCCGCCAAAGCACTGCTTCATAATGGGAAAAGCTTGCTGCCCATTGGAATTATCGGTGTGGAAGGCTCATTTATGATCGGGGATTGTGTTGAATTTTTTTCAGATACCGGCCAGATACTTGGAATCGGACTCGTAAATTACAGCTCTGCTGATATTTTAAAAATTATGGGACGCCGATCCAGCCAGATTGAATCTGTTTTAGGACACAAACCCTATGATGAGGTGATACACAGAGATAATCTTGCGATTAGAAGAGAAAAATAGTATCCATATGAAACCTGCTTTGGAACAGACACCAGTTGAAAGCAAGAACCAGAAAACACAGCAGTAGAAAATTGAAGGAGAAATAATGTCCATTCAATCCACCATTATGGAAATGGCATACGACGCTAGAGTTGTGTCCAAACAGATCGCAACCTGCTCTTCCAATCAAAAAAATGCCGCTTTATTAAAAATGGCTGAAAAATTAAAACAAAACGCTTCATTGATTCAAAATGAAAATAGAAAAGACCTGAATCTGGCAAAAGAAAAAGGACTCTCCAATGCCATGATCGACCGACTGACCATCACGGAAGGAACCATCGCATCAATGATTCAAGGGTTACAGGAAGTTGTTCAACTTGCCGATCCGGTCGGTACAACATCCGCTTCCTGGAAAAGACCCAATCAATTGCAGGTTTCCCGGATGCGTATCCCGTTAGGAGTTATTGGCATCATTTATGAGTCAAGGCCCAATGTCACGGTTGATGCCGCCGGACTTTGCTTAAAGGCTGGAAACGCAGTTATCTTGCGAGGAGGATCAGAGGCGATTCATTCAAACCAGGCGCTTGCAAAAACAATCCATGAAGCGCTCTCTGAAGCCGGTCTTCCAGAAAAGATTGTGCAGGTTGTTCCGATTCCAGACCGTGAAGCCGTAACCTGGCTTTTGCATCAGGAAGAATATATTGACCTGATCATTCCCAGAGGCGGAGAGAGTCTGATCCGTTTTGTTGTGGAAAACTCCAAAATCCCGGTATTAAAACATTATAAAGGTGTTTGTCATGTTTACGTGGATGATGGTGCTGATCTGGAAATGGCTGAAAAAATCTGTTTCAATTCCAAGGTGCATCGTCCCGGGGTGTGTAATGCCATGGAAACCATGTTGGTTCATAAAAATATTGCAGCGCGCTTTTTGCCTGTAATGGGAAACCAATTTTCAGATGCAGGCGTTGAGATCAGGGGTTGCTCTGAAACCTGCCGCATTCTGCCACAGTCAAAACCAGCAAAGGAAGAAGACTGGCCGGAAGAATATCTCGATCTGATTCTTTCGGTTAAAGTTGTTGAAGATATGAATTCCGCTCTTGAACATATCAGAAAATATGGTTCCAATCATACGGAGGCGATTGTCACACAAGATTACAGTCGGGCACAAAAATTCTTAAAAGAGGTGGATTCCTCGGTTGTTCTTGTCAACGCCTCCACCAGATTTAATGATGGTGGGCAATTGGGTCTGGGTGCGGAAATGGGTATCAGTACTTCCAAGCTTCATGCTTTTGGCCCAATGGGTGTGGAAGAACTCACAACAACAAAATTTATCGTCCTTGGAGACGGTCAGATCAGAGAGTAGATATCCAAACATCTTTATTATATAGGATTATTCATGCGAATTGGCCTGTTTGGGGGAACGTTTAATCCAATCCATTTTGGTCATATCAATGTCTCTACGGAGATTAAAAAAAAATTTGAGCTGGATACGATCTATATGATTCCTTCAGCAATACCGCCCCATAAAAGGAGGCAGGAAGTAGCTGACGCTCAAGATCGCCTGCATATGACCCGGCTTGCTGTATCCGGTCTGGATGGTTATCTTGTATCCGATGTTGAACTCACCCGATCCGGACCTTCGTATACCATTGATACCATAAATTATTTCAGAAAAGCACTTTCTGAAGATACAAAAATGTATCTCATTCTTGGAATGGATGCATTTCTTGAAATCGATACATGGCTGTCCTATAATGAACTGTTTACCAAACTGCCTTTGATCATCATGTCCAGGCCGGGAACAGAATATTTGAAACATCAGCAACTCGAAACATACATTCAGGATAAAATTTCTGACAACTACTGGTTCGAGGAGGAAAAAAACTGTTTTATGCATCAAACAAAACAATCAATATATCTTGTTACAGTTACACCTTATGATATTTCCTCTACTGAAATTCGAAAACGAATTCGTCAACAAAAACCCCTGCAAAATGTAATACCGGAACCGGTTGAACAGTATATCAGGAGTGAAGGGCTATATATATGACATCCGATTTAGACTTATCCCTGGAACCGTATATCCAGGCTGTATGTGAAAAAAAAATAAAAGGACTGGCGATTCTGGATGTTCGCAAATTAACCTCCATCTCAGATGCGTTTCTGATCTGCAGCGGAAACTCAAACAGACAAGTTACATCCATTGCAGAGCATATAAAAAAAGAACTGAAAAAAAAGGGAATAAAACCATTACATATGGAAGGAGTCAAGGACGGGCAATGGGCTCTATTAGATTATGGACATGTAATCATACATGTTTTTTATGAACCAGTGAGAAGCTTTTATAACCTTGACGGTCTTTGGAAAGATGCCGGAAAAATAGATGCTAATACTGATATGAATTCTGTCCCTGTCAACCATTCATAGACCAAATTGGAGCAATCAAATGAAAATAATAAAACCTTGTATACTCATGATCCTGGATGGGTGGGGCATCAACCCCTCAATTATAGGGAATGCCGTTGCCCAGGCAAACCTGCCTTTTTTATCCAAGCTCACCGAAAAATATCCCCACACCCAGCTTCAATGTTCCGGTGAAGCCGTTGGGCTTCCAGATGGAGTGATGGGAAATTCAGAGGTCGGGCATTTGAATATTGGTGCCGGACGAGTGGTATACCAGGATCTTCTCCGGATCAACAAGGCAATTCAAGACAAATCTTTCTTTAAAAATAAAAAATTAACAAATGTCATCTCCACAGCAAAAAAGAATAAATCCACTCTTCATATCATGGGACTTGTCTCGGACGGAGGGGTTCACAGCCAGTTGACCCATCTGTTTGCCCTTCTTGAACTTGCAAAAGAGAAGAAATATAACCAGATCCATATTCATGCAATTTTAGATGGACGGGATACCCCGCCGGATAGTGGAGCAATTTTTATTCAGCAACTACAAAATCATATTCATAAAATTGGGATTGGATCGATTTCCAGCATATGCGGGAGGTTTTATGCAATGGATCGCGATACAAGGTGGGGTCGTACTGAAAAAGCCTATCAATTGTATACCCAATCAAAAGGGTTGAAAGAAACAGATCCGGTTCAGGCTGTGAAAAATGCATACGCAAGAGGAGAAACAGATGAATTTGTTCAACCGATCATCTTAAACCCGGAAGGAAAGATTTCTGATGATGATTGTGTTGTTTTTTTTAATTTTCGTGCAGACCGGGCAAGACAGATTACACGGGCTTTTACAGATCCGGAATTCAACAGCTTCAAAAGAGAGTCTTATCCCCGGATCGCAGACTATGTTTGTATGACCATATACGATGAAAATTTTAAACTTCCAATAGCATTTCCACCACAGCATCTGGAAGGACTCCTTGGCGAAATTATCAGCAAACAGGGGCTATCCCAACTGCGTATTGCTGAAACTGAAAAATATGCTCATGTAACCTACTTTTTCAATGGCGGCGAAGAAAAACCTTTTCCCGGAGAAGACCGATGTTTAATTCCGTCACCAAGAGAGGTTGAAACCTATGATCAAAAACCGGAAATGAGTGCAATGATCGTCGGTGATGAGGTCGTATCCCGAATCCAGTCAGATCGTTATAATTTGATTATTTTGAACTTTGCCAATATGGATATGGTCGGCCATACAGGGGTAATTCCTGCTGCTATCAAAGCTTGTGAAACCGTTGATGAGAATGTAAAAAAAGTGGTTACGGCTATTCAGGCCTTTGGAGGAACAGCACTGATCACTGCAGATCACGGGAATGCGGAAAAAATGCTGGATGATAATGGCCATCCGCACACTGCCCATACAGTCAATCCCGTTCCATTCATTATCGTGAACGAAGAAATGAAAAATGTCAAACTCCGCCCGGGGATACTCGGAGATATCGCCCCTACGATCCTGGATATCATGGGGATTACCAAACCCAAACAGATGACAGGGAGATCCCTGATCTTATGAAAATTTAAACACCGGCAACATCCTTTCCGCAATGTTTACATACCGTTGCTCTTTTTTTAATGACTTCAGCACAAAATGGACATTCCCTGGTAAAAAAACGATTGTGAATTTTTTGAATCGATTCCTGAACAGCCTCGGTTAATTTAAGATTCCCGAAACGCGAACTCTGAAGGGTTTCAATTACTTCAATATCACCAAAGTCTCCTATCATTTGAGCGGCTTTTAACCTTACCCGGTTGGGTTCTGCAGCATCAACCAATAACTTTAGCATTTCCACCCAATCCTTTGAAACATAACAATCCGCGAGTATGGAAAATCCCCGCTTTGTCGCTTCTTTTAATCTCTCCTCTGCAGCAAGAACTTCATCATCAATAATCTGTCCTTTTGCACCATCCGGACTAAATACAGGAATGCATTCAAATTGTTCTGTTCCCGGATAATTCATACAGCGGTAGGAGGCTCTATGTGCAAAATTTTCCATAATACTACTCCATCCGCTTTTATACAAAGAACAGTCATCATTAAAGCAGATATACAAATAAGGCGTTCCCCAACCCAGCCCATCACCCAGTGCAATATCGGGAACATCCCATAAGCTCATCACCGTACTGCAATAAGGACACTTGGGCTTGCTCTGGGAAAGAATTGTTTCAAGTACCTGCTCTTTTGTCTCAAATGACATCCATCGATCTCCTCAATTCGTTTTATATAGAATCCGGTCTTTACGGACCAGCTCCATCCACTAAATAAACAGAACACAATTTACATCAAATATTATTATAGCGCAAACATAAGTCCCATTTTTGATTTGTCAAATTTTGGATATACTGCACTTCTGCTTTTTGAAACAGAAAATCCTCCTCTCAATTCTGATTTTTTGTAAATCCTTACTAATTTCCTGTTTGACAAATTTTCTCCATCGCTTTATAGTCAATAATTATTAGGACTCTTGGTTTTCCTGCTCATAAATTCAAATCATTTTAAGTATCCATCATCGCAATCTCTTGACATATAAAGAGTAAGCTTATTGTTTTGTACAACCTGACCGCTCTGCATGCTAAAAGTAAGGTATTTCTCCTGCTCCGCACAAAACTGGAAAGGAACATTTTTGTGAAAATAATTATCGGCGTTTCCGATATGAAAATGAGTAATGACATAGAGTCAACCCTGATCACCTATTCCCTTGGATCGTGTATTGGCGTTTCCATCTATGACCCTGTTGTCAAGGCCGGGGGTATTCTTCATTACATGCTTCCGGAATCAAGTATTGATGAGGTCAAAGCACAAAACAACCCATTCATGTTCGCGGATACAGGTATTCCAAAACTTTTCAAGGCAACCTATGATCTCGGCGCCAAAAAACAAAGGATGAAGATTGTTGTTGCCGGAGGTGCTCAGATTCTGGACCAGAAAGGTTTTTTCAATATCGGGAAGAGAAATCATTTGGCTCTTCGGAAAATATTTTTCAAAAACAATGTGATTATCAACTACGAAGAAGTTGGAGGAAACTGCAACAGAACCGTTCGATTGGATATTAAAACCGGTGATACCTATATTAAAATATCTGGAAAAGGGGAAATCAAGGTATGACTGCAATAGAAGAGCTGATAAAAGATATAAAGGTGTTGAAGCCCATACCCCAGATCGCCAGTCAAATTCTAACCATCGTAGAAAACCCTAATAGTTCCATCACCGATATTGCGGATATCATTCTCTATGATCCATCCACCACGGCAAATATTTTAAAAATGTGCAATTCCGCCTATTTTGCCCAATCCAGAGAAATTGATTCTGTGCGAGATGCAATTTCATTTCTCGGTATTGATCATATTATTGATCTGGTTTTATTAAATAGTGGGGCTGAAAATCTGGCCCAACGCCAGGAAGGATACGGACTTCATGAAGGTGAATTGTGGCGTCAGGCAGTTGCTTCCGCTCTTATTGCAAAAGATCTGGCTGAAAAAAAGGGAATCGGCCAAAAAAAACACATTATTTTTACTGCCGCTCTATTAAAAGATATTGGAAAGGTAATCCTGAACCAGTTTGTATCGGATTCTTTCGAAAAAATAACTTATCAAGTGGAAAAAAAGGGGCTAAGCTTTCGAGAAGCAGAGAAAAAAATCATTGGAATTGATCACGCTGAATTAGGCGGATTTGTAGCCAAAATGTGGAAATTCAGCCCGAAAATGATATTCATTATCACCAATCATCATCTATCCAATCCAAAGGCACATGAGGATATTGAAACATCAATTGTTTATCTTGCCGATACAATCTGTATGATGATGGGTATCGGTGGTGGATCAGATGGGCTTGCCTATCGGTTTCATAAAGATGTTCTTGACCGGCTTGGAATAAATCACTCCAACCTTCAGGAAATTATTATACGGTTTGGAGAACGCATGCAAAAAGTCGAAGAATTGATACAAGCGGTTTAAATAATTGAATATTCTTGAAAGGGGGCAACATGGCCATAAAAATCCTCATCGTGGACGACTCTTTGCCGATGAGAGGGGTTATCAAAAAAACAATCAAGGCGTCCGGATATGCTTCAGCCGAATTTTTTGAGGCGGAAAATGGAAAAATCGCATTGGATATTTTAAAAAAAATATGGCTCGATATCGTGATTACGGATTATAATATGCCTGAAATGAATGGAATGGAGCTGATTGAGGCGATGAAGCAGGATGATGCTTTTCAGTCAATTCCTGTCCTGGTTGTAACAACAGAAGGAAGTCATCAAAAAGTGAACGAGTTTCTTGAAAAAGGAGCGGCGGATTATATCAAGAAACCCTTTACTCCTGAGGCAATACGAAACAAATTAAACACCATATTGGGGGGTACGGGAAATGATAAAAAATCTGAAAGCAGCGATGATGGCCTCGATTTCTGAAGTTCTTGAAACCATGTTCTATATGTCGCTTGATTTTGACGATCACAAAACACTAAAAAATATGGATATCCTTCAAAATGGAGTACCCATGGCCTGCCGTCTTGATTTTGCCGGTCCTTTCTCGGGCTGTTTTCTCCTGATTATACCGGAAAAGCTGCTTATCGAAATGTCTCAAAACTTCATGGGTATAGAAGAAGTTGAAATTAAACAACAGCAATTAGAGGGAACCATAAAAGAATTGACCAATATGATCGCCGGAAACACCTTCAGCACCCTGAACGACCAAATCGAATTTAACCTTTCAATCCCAGAGATAGTTGATATCCAGACCCTATCCTCTCAATACATGACAAATAACGGAAAAGAAGTAGAAATAATAACCGAAACCACCGGCGGTTTTCTGGCTGTAAAGACAATCCTGAATGATCCGTAACTCAAGAAGATTTGCGGATGCATGATTCAAACATGAATACACTGTATGGAACGTAATATCGGCCGAACCCTTTCCCGATGTTCGGGTGGAATCATCAGGCAGGTTAATGAAAAATTTGAAATCAGGTTTGTCCCTTTCACGATCTCATTTCGCTGATAATCTTGTCTGAATTTTTCTGACTTCAAGTGTCCCAGAACATCGATAATATTTCCGGTTACTCCTTGTAAATCAATATGTTCAATATATTGCTGGAAAATCGTATTTACGGTCAGAATAAAAGAATCGATCTGGGCAAAACCCGTCTCTCCACACGGAACTGTGGAAACAAGACAGCGGCATCCAAAAGGTCGAAACAGATATACCGGGCATTCTTTTCCTTTCAATAAAAAACAGGGCGTCCAGTCCGGATTTATTTCTTCTTCATGCGGAGTACCTCCGTTTTTGCAACAATCCGCCATCTGATTCATTGTCATTTTGGGAATAAACCGCTCTTTGGATTGATCCGGATCCAAATCACGAAAAAAATCCTCCTTTTCGTTACCAGACATTTGATTGATGATATAGGCCCCTTCAAGGGTTGTGATGGTTACATTTCTGGTACAACAGAAGGCGCAGAATCTTTTACAGCACACCTCCAGCGTATTGATAAACTCACTGTATAGCTTGTAAAGCTGCTCCAGAACAGCCAGTTTCATATGAATATCCAAATCATTTCCTTTGCACTTATCGTAAATTTTACATCTGTAACATAGACTTTCAATATATACAAAAGAGTGCTATAAAAATTTCATGATTCGAAAAGCAACAACAAAAGATATCCAGGTAATTCATAAAATTTTGAGTGAATATGGCAACAAGGGTGATCTGCTCCCACGACCGCTGAGTCAGCTTTATGATCATGTCAGGGATTTTTTTGTTTTTGAAGATCCGGATACAAAATCAATTATCGGATGCTGTGCACTTCAGTTTTGCTGGGAAGATCTGGCAGAAATTCGATCCCTTGCCGTTTCTGCTGAATATGAGAGACAAAAAATCGGGTCCAGACTGATTGAAGCAACACTAATGGAAGCCCGGTCTTTTAAAATAAAAAATGTATTTGCACTTACCTATAAGCCTGATTTTTTTAGAAAATTTGATTTTCAAATCATTGACAAATCAACCCTGCCCCATAAAATCTGGGCAGACTGCCTTTTATGTGTCAAATTTCCTGACTGTGATGAGATTGCCATGATGAAAAAACTCGATCCATGATTTTGATTCAAGAGTATATTACATTCATGGGAATAGGCGGATACTTCCAAACACCGGGTTTGGGAAGAACATGCTGCGCTCCGACAATCAACCAGTAGGGATCTGGATTAATTTCTCTCAACTTCCCATCATCCGGAGGCCGGGCATGGTCTGTATATGCATAAGTTGCCTGAAATAAACAAACCGCTTCCTTGCTGTGTTTGTTTTTATCTTCATAGGCAATCACATAGTTTTTTGAAAAAGCCCTTGGAGAGATGTTATTGCTCGCGGCTATCTGATCAACCTCCTCTTTTGAAAATTTAATTAATATTGCTTTTGAAACCCCTCTTTCTGAAATCCGGATTAACGATCTGGACTCACTGCTCCCGGCATACACGGTTGAGATGCACCCCAACTGTTTGATGTATTGAGCGGCCACAATAGCCGCTGTTCTTCGTCCACCTACCATAACCGGAAGACCATAATACTCAAACAATTTCTTCTGAACATCCTCTGCATACTTATCCCCTTTTTCATAAATGTCCTTTGAAATATACCGCAGACTCCGGGCAAGATTTTCAGCAGCATCTGCAATAGGCCAATCAATGCGAACATGGAAATGGGACATGGCATATCTGTTTTTACTATGACTTGTGGGATCTCTTTGTATGAGAAGTGCGTAATCAACCGGTAGCAGTTCTCTCAAGAAATTAAAAAAATGTGCAGAATCAAGATATTTTTGATTTCTGTCAAATTTGTTTTCCAGAGATAATGCTTTTGTTTGAATCAGATTGGTCTTTGTTGTTTTATTCGCATCAAAAAACCGGATATATTTTTTATGGACGTCGGTGATGCTGTCTTCCAGAAAAATTACCAGAAAAGAATTCTGGGCTTCATATTCCAGATTGGGTATTCGTGCCCTGGGCTTCAATTCACGACGCTCTACAAACGGATAGGGAATATTCCGATTGACAAAGTTTTGATATGAATCCATGAGTGAGTACTGAAGAATAAACTGATCCAATTCATCTCGCAACAGCTCATAATAAGATCGTCGCAGCCGGTTTGCATTGCTCAATTCTTCTCGAAATGTCCAGAAACCCAATTTCTTCTCCTGTATTACGCATCATGGATTTACCCGAATGTAAGCCCGGTTGATGGCCGAATACTTTCCGCCCGGAATGCTGCCTTGTTTGAGGTAGATCGTCTGAACGAAATATATAATTAATACCACTATTTTGATGAATCGTCAATATGGAGATTTATGATTCAGCCGTTCCATATAGCGGTATAAGTTTTTACGAAATCGATAGGTCAATAAAACAACTACCATGCTGATACCAAAAATAATCAAAAAGAGTCCATAAAGCTGCTCAAAGACATATGAGCCTTGTAAGCTCAACATCAGTGTTCCCGGCATTCGACCGACAGAAGAAATAATCATGAACACCTTTATGGGAAGCACCGTCATTCCCAGAAACAAACAAAGGTAATCCTTTGGAAAACCGGGAAATATGAATAGAATTAATAGAACAAAAACCCCCTGTTTTTTTAAAAGAGGCTCAAACCGATTCAGAAAACTCTGGGAAATCAATTTTCGAATATATTTTTTTCCAAAAAAACGGCCAAGCATGAAATTAATCCATGAACCAATGGTTAAGCCGATACATGAGTAACAGAAACCGGGAAAAGCCCCGAAAAGATAGCCACCGATAAAACCGGATGCCTCTCCGGGAACCGGAGCGAAAATAACCTGAAGAAGTTGAAACAAAATAAAAATTACAGGTGCCCACCCATTAAACGATGAAATAAAATTTTGAACCCTTTCTCTGTCCAAAAGAAAGTCATAACCAATCAGAACAGATCCCCAAATCTCTGTTCGATAAAAAATGGATAAGAAAACAGTTATAAACAACAAACCACACAAAACCGTCACAGCAAAAGGGGAAGAAAAAAAAGTTTTTTTCAAGCGGATCTTTTCCTGCTCTCCCGAATATCCGGGCGACAAATATGAATCGTCATTGAATAACTTGCACCGGCAAGCAACAAACTACTTATCTGTCAATGCAGCAACACCGGGAAGGATCTTTCCTTCCAGAAATTCAAGCGTAGCACCTCCGCCTGTCGAAACATGAGACACTTGATCGGAAACCCCCGCCTGCTTAACAGCGGATGCAGAATCTCCACCGCCAACCACGGTGATGGCACCTTTTGCAGTCGATTCCGCTAAAAGCCCGGCAATGGCGTATGTTCCTTTTGCAGTTTCCGGAATCTCAAAAACCCCCATGGGTCCGTTCCATACAATTGTTTTCGCATCTCTTAATACCTTGCCAAAAATTTCAATGGATCCTTGTCCAATATCAAGACCATAAGCCTCCCGTGGAATGGCGCTGCTCTTTACCTGTTTCAAAACACCGACGGTTCTTTTCTCAAAATCAAACTGATCTGAAACCATACAATCTTCCGGCAATAATATCTTATCCCCTGCTTTTGCAAGAAGCTCTTCCGCCAGCGTGACCTTATCCTCTTCCAACAGAGAGTTTCCGATTTCATAACCCATTGCTTTATAAAATGTATAGGCCATACCTCCTCCGACAATCAGGTGGTCGACCTTGGGGAGAAGATTGGAGATCACATCAATTTTTCCGGAAATTTTGGCTCCTCCAAGAATAGCCACAAAAGGTTTTTCCGGGTTCTCATCAATGCGCCCAAGGTAATCCAATTCCTTCATAAGCAGATACCCTGCAGCGGACTGATCCATGTATCTGGTAACACCATCTGTTGAAGCATGGGCTCGATGGGCTGTACCAAAGGCATCATTGATATAAACATCTCCCAATCCTGCAAGTTTTTTGGCAAATCCCTGTTCATTTTTTGTTTCTTCTTCATAATAACGCAAATTTTCAAGGAGAAGAACCTGACCTTCCTTAAGATTTTTTACCGCATTTTCAACTGGTTCCCCAATACAGTCATTCACAAACTCAACGTTTTTTCCCAATAGCTTTTCAAGAACCTTGGCACATGGAGCCAACGACATTTCCGGAATCCGCTTTCCTTTTGGCCGTCCCAAATGAGACATGAGTATAAGCTTGCCATGTTGTTCAAGTACATACTGAATTGTAGGAAGCGCAGCCTGAATCCGTTTATCGTTTGCAACTTTACCATTTTCAAGGGGAACATTAAAATCAACACGCATTAAAACACGCTTGCCGGCAAGCTCAATATCTTCAACAGTCAGTTTTTTCATGTTACCTCCTCCTAATTAGCTCTATATACTCTTTTTTATCTTGATCTGGATTTTCCGGTTCAGGTCTTTTTTTAAAGACCATCTTTCGAAAAAACCGATCAGTCCGGATTCGTATGCTCTGTCCGCTTGCTCTTCTTTTGCCTTTAAACCATCCACTGCATTCATGGCAGATTGAATACATTTTTTTTTAAAAAAACATGATATACAGGATCCTGGACTATGCCGTAATCCATCTTCCCCTTTTGGAAATACAATTTCAAGTTTTCCAAAACATGCTGGAACTTCTTTTTTTGAATGATCTTTCATTGTAACTGTTTTTTTATATACGGCTAAAGATTGCTTTCACATTCCTGATTCATACGATGAATATAACCCTGATCTGCAAAGCTGAAATACCGGTTATCGCCGATAATGATATGTTCATGAACCGTTATTCCAACAACCTTGCATGCAAACAGCAACCGCTTGGTGATGTGAACATCGACCTTCGATGGTTCCGGATCACCGGATGGATGATTGTGAGCAAAAATTAGTGCGGCAGCCCTTTGTTCAAGGGCAACCCTTACCACTTCACGAGAATAGACAGCACTCTCGGTCAATGTACCTTTGAAAAGAATCTTTGAATCAATAACCTTGTTTTTGGCATCCAGAAAAATAACAGAAAAACACTCCTGCGATTTATCTCGTAATGTTTGATACAGATAATTGAAAAGATCTTGAGAGTTTTGAATGAGTTCCTTTCCCAGTAATTTTTTTTCAAAAAATCGATCGGAGACCGCCTTGATCAGCTTGATACCGAACATATTTTTCGGTCCAATTCCCTCAACTGATAAAAGCTCATCTTTTGAAGCTTCTAAAACGCCCGGCAAGGTTTTAAATTTTTCCAACACCTTTTTGGCTGGATCCTTACAGTCTTTCCGGGGGGTGGCAAGGGTGAGAAGCAGTTCGATAATTTCATAATCGTGAAAACCGGACAAACCGGATTCCAAAAATTTCTCTCTGAGCCGATTCCGGTGACCATCCCCTTTATGCGGTTGATTTTTTTCCATATTGAAAAATCATCATCCGATTTCATCAAATTCATTTTTCAGACTTCTTGTCATTAAACGATACACTGCATCTGCTGGAGATCGATCCTCATACAGTACCTGGTACACTTCATGGGATATCGGCATATCAACCTCCAGCTTTCTGGATAAATTATAAACCGATTTTGCTGTCTTGATACCTTCGGCTACCATCTTCATCTCACCCAGAATTTCCGGCAATTGTTTTCCCTGTCCGATCTGTTTTCCTACAAAATGATTGCGGCTTAAATCTCCGGTGCAGGTAAGCATCAAATCTCCAACCCCGGCAAGGCCTGAAAATGTCTCGGCTCTGGCACCAAGCCGCAAACCCAGTCTCCGTATTTCCGTCAACCCCCTGGTAATCAAAGCAGCACGGGTATTCAGCCCCAGCCCCAATCCATCCACAATACCAGAGGCGATTGCGATCACATTTTTTACCGCTCCCCCCAGCTCAACGCCAATCATATCATCAATGGTATACACCCGAAAGGTTGGTGTTGCAAAAACATGCTGAACAAATTCAGCAACCATCTGATTCTTTGCTGCTACAGTTACAAGCGTTGGAACACCGCGGGCAACTTCCCGCGCAAAGCTGGGGCCGGACAGCACGGCAAACTTCTCTTCAGACCGGTCTGAAAAAACTTCTTTTAACACACCGGACATGGTCAGGTGTGTTTTGTTTTCAATACCCTTTGACGCAGATACAAAAATGGTTTTTTCCGGTACCCGATCCGCCAGTTTTTTCATTGTCTCTCTCATGAGGTGAGAAGGCACGACAACCAAAATGAGATCCTTTTGGGATGCAACCTTATCAAAATCATTTGAAACCGAAATGTTTTTTGAAAGCAAAATATCGGGAAGAAATATTTTATTCTCACGATGTTCCTGAATCTGATCTTTCACCTGGGTTTCATAAACCCAGAGGTCAATCGTAAAGCCTTTTTCAGCCAGGTGATTGGCAAGAGCCGTTCCCCATGATCCCCCACCGACAACCCCGATCTTTGTATTTTGAAAATCAACATCCATAGGATCCATTATTCATCTTCTTCCTTCTCAGCAAGTCTTGCTGCGCCGGCAACTTTTTCATGAGATTCCATTCCGATCAGCTTCACTCCCTGTGTGTTTCGACTGATCACTGAAATTCCTTTTACAGCCATCCGGATCAATTTACCACTATCCGCCATCAGCATAATATCATCATCCTCATCAACCAGAAGAATTGCGACGACCTCTCCATTGCGGACACTTGTTTTGATCGTTATGACACCTTGTCCTCCTCTTTTCTGAACCGGATACTCATCAATGGATGTTCGTTTTCCAAACCCGTTTTCCGTTACGGCAAACAGGGTCTGGCCATGGCTCAACACTTCCATACCAATGAGCCGGTCATTCTGGCCCAGCCGAATCCCTCTGACCCCCCTTGCATTCCTTCCGGATGGCCGGATATCCGATTCCAGAAACCGAATCGATTTTCCATTGGCTGTGCAGAGGAAAACATTCATGGTTCCATCCGTGACCCTGGCGGAGATCAGCTCATCTCCTTCGGCAAGATTCAAGGCAATGATTCCACCCGTTCTCGGCCTGCTGTATGACATGAGGTCTGTTTTTTTCACCGTCCCATTTCTTGTCGCCATCATGATATGATATCCGGGCTCAAATTTTGATACAGCCAAAACCGTTGTCAGTTTTTCATTTTGATCAAAATCAAGGAGATTGACAATTGCCTTCCCTCTGGTGGAACGGCCGGCTTGCGGAATATCATAAACCTTGCACCAATAAACTTTACCGTTATTGGTAAAAAACAGGAAATTATGATGCGTCGAAGCGACAAACAGATGCTCGACAAAATCCTCATCTTTCGTGCTCATTGCGGTTTTTCCTTTGCCACCGCGATTTTGCTGTTGATAAAGGGTAATGGGATTCCTTTTGATATAACCGCTCTTCGTAATCGTGACCACCATATCTTCTTCGGCTATCATATCTGCCAAAGTAATCTCTTTCGTCACCTGTGCAATCTCCGTCCTTCTGGCATCCCCGAAATCATCTTTAATTTGAGAAAGTTCAGACTTGACAATATCCAACACCAATTGATTACTGGCAAGTATCTCTTTGTAACGTTGAATATCCTTGAGCACAGCCTTGTATTCTTCTAATATTTTCTCCTGCTCCAGTCCGGTTAACCGCTGGAGACGCATATCCAGTATTGCCTGGGCTTGAATTTCCGAAAGGGAAAACCGTTGCATCAACCCGGTTTTGGCTTCCTGAGGTGATTTTGATCCCCGGATTAAAGCAACCACATCATCCAGATTATCAAGAGCAATCTTCAAGCCTTCCAATATGTGGGCTCTTGCTTCTGCTTTGGCCATTTCGAACTGGGTTCTTTTTATGATGATTTCCTTGCGGTGCAGAATAAAATACTGGAGAACCTCTTTCAATGAAAGAATCTCCGGACGATTGTTCACTACAGCAAGAAAAATTATCCCAAAACTGGTTTCCAGCCGTGTATGTTTATAAAGCTTATTAATGATTACTTCTGCAAACTGATCTTTCTTCAGACCGATTGCAATCCGCATTCCATGCCGGTCTGACTCATCCCGTACATACCTTACCCCCTCAATCTGCTTGTCTCGTACCAATAACGCGATTGTTTCAATAAGCTTGGCTTTATTTACCTGGTAAGGCAACTCTGTTATCACGATTGTCTCTGATTCGGTCTGCCGTTCTTTCTCCACCTCCACCTTGCCCCGAATACGGATAATTCCACGTCCGGTCTTATACGCTTCATGAATGCCCCTGGTGCCATAGATAATTCCTGCTGTTGGAAAATCCGGGCCGGGGATGTATTCAAGTAATTCCTGCCATGTGATATCCGGTCTATCGATAAGAGCGGTTATGGCATTGATGACTTCGGTCAGATTATGGGGTGGAATGTTGGTTGCCATACCAACAGCAATTCCAGATGAGCCATTTACCAAAAGAGCTGGAATTTTGGCTGGAAGAACGGATGGCTCTGTCAGGGATTCATCATAGTTTGGAATAAAGGGTACTGTTTCCTTATCCAAATCCTCAAGCATTTCATGAGCCAGCCGCATCATACGAATTTCTGTATATCGCATTGCAGCCGCCGAATCCCCGTCAACAGAACCAAAATTACCCTGTCCATCGACAAACGGATACCGGAGAGAAAAATCCTGCGCCATTCGAACAATGGTATCATAGACCGCCGTATCTCCATGTGGATGATATTTACCGATAACATCACCCACAATACGGGCTGACTTTTTATATGGCTTGTTCCAATCATTTTTCAGTTCCCGCATGGCAAAGAGAACCCTGCGGTGAACCGGTTTCAGACCATCGCGAACATCCGGCAGTGCGCGTCCGATAATGACACTCATCGCATATTCGAGATAGGACTTCTTCATCTCGCTTTCAATACTGACTTTTGTTTCCGTCTCTATCACTGGTGTGTCTTGCATATTCATTCTCTTTCAACCATAAAAAAGTAATTTCAAAAAAAAATTGCCACCCGCCTCTTTCTGTAAAACCAAAGTGCAAACGGAGAATATTCTTTCTTTAACCTGAAAACACGCTGCCAACCGGCTCCACCATCTTTTGATAGTTTTCGTGATATATGTCTACCAGGGTTAAAAAACAGGTAACAATCAATGGACCATAAATGATTCCTAATATTCCAAATAATTTCATCCCGCCAATAATGGCAAGAAAAACCAGTAAGGTATGCATTTTTACCCGGTTACCCACAATTTTTGGTTTCAAGATATTCTCCACCCCAAAGGATAATACCAGATAAAAAACAATAAAAAAGCATCCGGCGAAAAAACGTTCCTTTATAAACATAAACACAGCCGCAGGAATAAATACCACACCGATTCCGATAATGGGTAGAAAAGCCAGAAGCGCCATCAAAACACCCCATAAAAAAGGTGCATTTAACCCAAAAACCGCAAAAACAAACCCACCAACGGCTCCCTGTATAAAGCCGGCAAAACCATAACCAATCAGAATCGCTCCGGCCATGTCTCTGAATTTCTGAATCAGCTTCTCATCCTGATCCTTGGGAAGAGGAGACAGATCACTAATAAAATCAATTATTTTTCTGCTATCCATAAAAAGAAAAAATACAATCAGCAGCATAAAAAAGAAATTAACGACAAAACTGAATATGTTTGAAGTGATCAATTTGGCCTGGTCAAACAGAAACAAACCCAGTTCCTTTCCCACTTCAGACAGGGAGCGGTTCATATCTTCTATGGATACGCTCATGTTGATATTTGAAAGTATTATGTTGATTTTTTCGATTACATAATAGCTTTCCAGAAATTTTTTAACCTGACCATCCAGAACAGCCGTTTTACCCATCAGATAGAAATCATACGCTTCTTTTGATAAAATGCCTGTGAAAAAAAGTATCGGAACAAACAGAATAAAAAAAATAAGGACACAGACAATCAGCGCTGAAAAGGTTTGAGGTACCCCAATTTTTTTATACATATAGAGATACACTGGATTGAATACACCCGTGACAACCGCAGCAAGTACGATCGTCGATAAAAACGGAAGCATCAGCCACCCGATCAAAAAAAATGAGAGTAAAAACAACCCTAAAAAAAACCAAAAAATCAGGTCGCTCACTGTTCGATCCTGCATATTTTTCCCTGATTAATTCATCTCGATTTTAACAAAAATCAAAAACAATCATATGCTTCGAACCATAAATGGCTTGCCGTTCAGCCTGAAAACCATTTTAATCATAATAATCTTAGATGTCATAACAGGCAGGATAATGGTTGGCAGGAAACGATAATTTACCTGAACCGGCAAATCGTCAGTAACCGGCCATCTTTTGGTTTGTGGTGGATGATTATATTCCACCCCTGTTCAATAGGATCTCTCCTAAAAACGCTTCCCCATAAGACCGGTCTGTTTTTGATGATAGACATCCTTTTGACTCTGTGTTTTTCCAAAAAAAACTGTTTTGGTTTTAGCAATTCAATCTGGTTTAGTAAAGAAAAAAATTTCAAGATTAATTTCTTTTTTCAGACTGTTTTTATTCGATTTTTCCTCTAAAAAAATAAAAAAATTTGCACAAGCACCTGGCGAGCGATTGATTCCAAAGAGAGCATGAATGAAATAAAGCTGAACCTGCTCTTCCGAATGCATAAAAAACGGCTTGGTCTGCAACCAGGCTGTTTTTCATTTACACTTTTTTATCCTTCAAATCAGAGTGTTTGGTCTAAGCCTGTTCAATAATCATGGCCAGACCCATACCACCGCCAATACACATGGTAATCAAGCCGGTCTGATAACCTTTACGTTTCATTTGATAAATACCGGACACCGTTTGACGCGCCCCGGTAGCACCGATTGGATGCCCCAGAGAAATACCGCTGCCAAGCTCATTTGGCTTTTCAACATCAATTTTAAGTTCACGCATACATCCAATTGCCTGTGCTGCAAAAGCTTCATTCAACTCAATCATCTCCATGTCATGAATGGTCATTCCACAAGAATGTAAAACTTTTCGCACAGCAGGAACCGGACCAAGACCCATATAAGCCGGGTCCAGTCCGCCGGCAGCAAACCCCTTGATCCGGACAATTGGATTCAATCCAAGATCCTTGGCTTTTTCCGCACTCATCAGCAAAACGGCTGCTGCCGCATCATTAATTCCTGAGGCATTTCCTGCTGTTACGCTGCCATCTTTTTTAAATGCGGGCTTCAATCTTGCCATCTTTTCAAGGGTGGTTTCCATGGGCCGCTCATCTGTATCAAAAACGGTTTCACCTTTATGAGACTTGATGATGACCGGTACGATCTCCTGGGCAAAAATACCATTATGGATCGCACTCAACGCCCGCTGGTGACTCATGACGGAAAGCTCATCCTGTTCCTGCCGGCTGATTCCATAAAGAGCAACAATATTTTCAGCCGTTAATCCCATATGATATCCATAAAAAATCTCATACAGCCCATCAAATACCATCAAATCATAAATATCCCCTGTGCCGGTTAATTCCATTCGATGTCCCCAGCGCGCCTTAGGCAAGGCCATCGGGGCCAGACTCATGTTTTCCTGACCACCTGCAAGCACCACATCTGCCTGACCGGCCATAATTTGGGTTGCGCCAAGAGCAATGGCCTTTAACCCGGAGCCACAAATTTTATTTACGGTAAACGCAGGGGTTTCCTTGGGAATGCCGGCTCGAACCATGGCCTGTCTCGCTGTATTCTGTCCTTGAGCTGCCTGGAGAACATTTCCCATAATCACTTCGTCAATCACAACCGGAGCAAGATTGTCATCCCATTGATATGCATTTCTCTCCAGATCAATTATTCCCTGATTTTTTAAGTGTTCCGGTATTGCATTTTTCATCGCATCACTCAGCACCGGCCTGAGCCCTGTCTTCTTTAGAACATCTGTCATTACAAGTGAACCAAGCTCTACCACAGGAACTGTTTTCAAAGAACCGCCAAATGCAGCAATTGCTGTTCGTGAACCACCGACAATAACCACTTCCTTCATAATCGTATCCTCCTGCCTTGTATTATTAAAAATCATTTGGTATTTTATTATTGTGATAAAGATCCTTCTGACCTGTTACGCAATATCGGGTCGCTTTCTCCCGGACAGATTTAAACGTTTGAATAAAAATATAAAAATATCAGAAATATAACCCAAGGTCAATAATGAGAGTATGTGTCTTATTCTTTTTTCTTTTAACGAGCATCCGGATTGATCTAACCGGATTAATATATTAGACATCTGAGGCTTTCGCCTGAAACTTGAATGGACTTCACGCAAACACACGCCAACTAAGCCCTTGCATGTTTTCGACTATCATAGTATAGTGATTCAAAATTATGAATGAGCATCTCTTCCATATCTGTCGCAACTCACAGACACCTGAAATTTACCAACAGAACATTGTACAGCTCACGACTGAGTAGTTTTTGCAACGCATTCTCCAGATTAGGATCAAGGATGATTGAAAAAAAAATCTTGTTTGTTGATGATGAAGAATCCCAGAGAGATATTATGCAGCGGGTATTAACCAAGTTTGGGTATTCCGTTACACTCTCCTCCAGCTCTCAAGAAGCATTGGAAATTCTGAAAAATGAATATTTCCCTCTAATCATAACCGATTTGAATATGCCTGG
>CAMBQS010000002.1 GCA_945870015.1 Desulfocicer vacuolatum DSM 3385 | reverse complement strand
CATGATCCAACCCCTTTCAGCATACAAAACAGGCGGCCCGCCCGTTCTTTTTTAATTACAGGTGGTCTGAAGCTGCGGACAGGGACTTGATCGTTGTCAGCTTCCGGACCTGTCTGCCGTTATTCCATGCAACCAGAACAACAATGGTTTTTGTGTTCGGAATCGGAGTATCGTCCGCCACATTCAGCACCAGATTATACATGCCCAGATCAACCGGCGCCCCATTCACATCCATATTCTGATAATCCCTGTTAACCGTTGAATCCAGGTCATCATTATTGGAAGAGTTGGCATCCTCAAGACCGGAAGCATTAAAATCCGCATTGATTATCTTTTCCATGTGCATTTGGGCAATTGTTCCGGCAACCGTTGCCGTATCGCTCAAGGTCGTACCCCGGATACTGATGATATGAAGAGTCATAAGCCCCAGCATCCCGATCGAAAAAACAGTCATCGCAATCAGCACTTCAATCAAGGTAAAACCATTATTCATAAGCCATCATTTCAGAGTGAGTTCAAATTCAAATTCATTTTCAGGTATTTCGAATTTTCAAGACCGTAACCAGAGATCGGGTTCGTTTCTCACTCCTGCCGATTTCAACCTCTCCTGTCAGACACACTTCCACTGCACAGATATCCTTCTCTTCTTCACGGGGATCTTCCACGATCCTTGCATCATTTAAAATGTATCTCAATTGCAGATCTGTTATGCCTTCGGCCACAACCTGAAACTGATTTCCGTTGCCCGTATTTTTTCTTTCCAGAACAGATTGAGAAAAAGAGGTGTTCGCATCGTCTATCCGATAAATGATAATATCGGCTCTTGCAACAATATCACCTTCCGCATAAGTGGTTCGAAACGGATTCGCAACCCTGACAGGAGGACCTTTCTGTATAATCTTAAACAACTGGGAATCACTGAAATCCGATTTCATAATTACACCGAATTGTCTTCCACCCATGGCAAAATCTTCATTACCGTCTTCATCCAGATCCAGATTATTAATAAACAATGCATTCCCATTTGCTGAAGCATGCTCCGTGGCCGATAGCTTCCTTCTATCTTCACTCGCTTTGACAAGCAGAATCACATCGGTTTGCTGCCGGTATTTCCGGACACCCAGGATATTGTTTATTCCATGAATCATTGGCAGGAATTCATCCATGCCGTTCTTTCGAGGGTCCCAGTCAATATAGTCGCTGTATGTTTCTTTATCGGGCGATGTGCAATATCCTGCCATCCGGATATCCCTTGAGAGTATATTCATGGCTGTTCGTAAATTCTGCTGAAGTGCTGACACCCTGATCTGAGCAGTGTATGATTCCTGCTGGGAAAGAAATACATAAATGACCATGCCGGCTGCAATACTGGACAAGCCGAGTGCAATCAGCAGTTCTACCAGTGTAAATCCTTCCTGTTTCCTTTGGATGATGGCAATCGGATTGTTCATTACTGCCAACTCCTTCCATTCCATTTTTTGATGTTCACAACACCGGCTATTGTTGACGTGGATATGGCATAAGCGGATTTTTGACTGTTCTCAAGATACACATACCCCATTCGATTGCTCATTCCCTGCGAATTGAATTCAGCAACATCATCCCGATAGCTGATTTCATCTCCGTCCTGGAAACTTCCCCCGCCCACAATTGCTTTTTTGTCCGCTCCTCCGAACCCATAGCGAACTCCGCCTCCATAGGAAGAGAGGGCAACTGATTTTTCAACAATATCATCACTGGATGGATCTCCGGCTTCAAACTTTCTGTTTTTCCCTCCATTCACAAGCTGGTAATTCCCGGCTCGAACATTAAAAACAATTCCATATTCACGACTGCTCTGGATGGCTCTTATCCGGGCCAATTGAAGATTTGAAAACAGATCCAGTGCCGCATTTTTTAACCTGTAATCGGGTATCCAGCTCAAAGCCACAGGTGTGGCTATCGCGGCCATAAAAAAAATAATCCCAAGAACTGTCATCACCTCCAGAAGGGTAAAGCCCGCTTCCGGATTTTTTCTTTTGATATCCATCGAAAAAAATGATCCATTATTCCATACTGAGGATTTTGCTTATCATACGACGGGATTCATGAAAATCATGATGGATTCCATTCCCGGCAGCCGAATTTCGTCATCTTTCATGTATCGTTCAAAAAAAGAGAAATATGCTATCAATAATATACATATACGCCAATATAACAATAATTTGTTTTTGTCAAATGGATTTTAAATTTTTTACGATATTGCGAATAATAGATGAAATTCAATGCGGGATTCCAGCTTATCATTTTGCGGTTGGGAGTATTTCAGAAGATGAATACGAGGGTTCGATTATGGTAATTTTGTGTTTGCTGCCCGCCATTGGCTTGGCGACATGTAAACCTGTCCCAGCGCCCACATGCCCTTTTTCATTTTTTTGGATGCCGCCTCCTCTTTTTTGTAAGGCTCCATGTCAAATTCGGGAGCGAGCGCCCCCGCTTTATAGGTCTCTGCAAGTCCGGCCTTGATCAACTCCAGATTCACATTTTTACTGTCACAATAAACTATTGCAAGCACCTGATGATTGATAAGTCGGCTTTCCGCCTGAAAGGAAAACTGTTTGTTGACAACCAGATCCGAAAGCATTTTTTGTGCATGTTTGCAGAAGGGCTGGCCTTTTTCTGATTTTCGGATCGGCATTTCCGGTGCGTCGATGCCGGCCAGATGTACGATTATCCGCTCACCCTTTCCGGTTATCACTTCCAGCGAATCACCATCGAGAATCTGGTTCAAACTGAAATCAGCAGAAAATGAATTTTCTGCTGTGGCTGCAAAGCAGATGAGTACAAAAAACAAGAATATCTGTTTCATTTTTTCCACTTTCCGGTTTAAAATTTCACAAAAATGCTGTATCCGCCTTGATCGCGAATGCCCTATTTTTAAAGATGAATCTGCATTTTCATCTATCGTGTATTCCAGTTGATGAAAATGCTATACCAATATGATGATGAAGTCAAATCAACTCATTTCAATAATGAATTTTCCATTCCTGGCACCCTTTTTATGAAAGGAGAGACCATTCTCATTCATTTCGCATTCAATTTGACATAAAAGATTAAATTTAATAAGGGATAAACACCAGCGCATCTCATCATTTCTCGATCAAGGGAGTTCTTGTGAAAAAGGTAAAGGCCTATTTTTCTGAGAAGTTCGAACATATCTTTGTCCTCAGCATTCTGGCAGCCGTCGCGATTATCAATTACTTTATTCCCCAGAAAGTGGCTTTTTTCAATTTTTATTTCCTGCCGGTAATTCTGGCCGGATATTTTTTGGGATTTCGAAAATCAATTTTAGGTGCATTTCTGTGTATCCTCCTGGTATCCGGCTACACCATCATTTCGCCGGACCTTTTTGTCATGCCTTCGACTAAAATGGACCTCTACCTTTACATTCTCGCATGGGGCGGGTTTCTGATCCTCGCAGGTGCTTTTGTGGGCAAATTACAGGAAAGACTTGTATTTAAAATCAAACAGACCGGCCTGTTAAATCAAACACTGAAACAGAAACAGATCGCACTCAACCAGGCGAATCAGGCGCTCAAGAATCACTCAGAGCATCTTGAACTATTGGTAAAAAAAAGAACGGTTGCCCTGCGAAAAAGCAACGCCCAACTCATGAAAGCAAAAGAAGCCGCAGAGGAAGCCACAAAGGCCAAAAGTGATTTTCTGGCCAATATGAGCCATGAAATCCGAACCCCGATGAACGCAATCATCGGCATGACCGATCTGGTGATGGGTACCAATCTGGAAACCAAACAGAGAGAGTATCTGAACATTGTCCGCTCCTCCGGGAGGTCACTCCTTGGACTCATCAATGACATACTGGATTTTTCCAAAATTGAGGCCGGAAAACTTGAATTTGATATGATTCCGGTTTCCGTTCGTGAAGTTGTAGAAGAGATCACGGATATGTTTGGCATAAAAGTGAGAGAAAAGGGCATTGAACTGATTGTTGATATTGCAGCGGATATTCCCAAAAAAATTTCAACCGATCCGTTTCGGTTGCGGCAAGTCATCATCAACCTGATTTCAAATGCAATCAAATTTACAGACAGCGGTGAAATCTGTATCTCCATTAAGAGGCAACCCAAGTCTTCCAATCTTACCGAACTGCTTTTTTGTGTCCGGGACACCGGTATCGGGATCGACACAAAAATCGCTGACAAGCTGTTTACAGCCTTTGCACAGGCAGACGAATCCGTAACCCGGAAATACGGCGGTACGGGTCTGGGACTGGCTATCTGCAAAAAAATTGTCGGGATGATGAATGGCAATCTCTGGGTGGAAAGCAGTCTGGGAGAGGGTTCCTCCTTTTTTTTCACCGGCTGTTTTCAGGCATCCCACGATCCGGAAAACACAATGCCGGTTCTTCCTGAAAAGCTGAAAAATATTACCGCACTGATCGTTGATGATAATCCCTCTTCTCTTCATGTATTAAAACGGATTGTAAAATCTTTCGGAATGCAGACTGAGATAGCAACGACCGGAAAAGCAGCACTTGCCGCCTTTAAAAACTCCATCCGGAAAAAAGCCTTTGATCTTCTGATCATCGATTCAGGCTTACCGGATATGGATGGCATCAAACTGGCGGAGATGATCAAAAAGTCCGGAGATGGCAAGGTGCCGCCCGTAATTATCACCAGCCTCTCCGGAAATGAAAAGGATATTCAACGCGCCCGGATAGCAGGTGCTGAAAGTTTTTTGATCAAACCAATCAAACAATCCACCCTCTTTGATACCACAATGGAACTTCTGGGCTACCACTTTTTGCCCACTCAAAAAATACCGGCGGAGTCGGCCGTTTCAGAAGAGTTATCCGGTGTGAAAGTTCTTTTGGTGGAAGACAACCCGGTCAATCAGACGGTTGCGAGATCCCTTCTGAATACAGGAGGTGTTATCACGGATATTGCAGAAAATGGTATGGTAGCCATTCAAAAAGTGAAAACAAACCATTACGACGCCATTCTGATGGATGTGCAGATGCCGGAAATGGATGGAATTGAGGCGACACGTCATATCCGGAATAAATTGGGAATCACGGATATTCCGATCATCGCCATGACCGCTCATGCCATGCATGGGGATCGGGAAAAATGCCTGGAAGCGGGAATGGATGATTATGTTCCCAAACCCATAGACCGGAAAGAACTGTTTGCCGCACTTCGTAAAAACATATCTCGCAGCAGCCCCAAAAAACAAATCCCGGTGAAAACAGCGAATACCGGTTCTCAGGAGAAATATCCGCCGAGTCTTCCTGGTTTGGAAATCCATGAAGGATTGAAACGATTAGGTGTTACCTGGCAGGGATACATTGAAATTTTAGAACAATACTGTCAAGTTTATCAGAACTTTTCTGAAGAATTCAGACAGGTTGTCGATATCAAGGATTTTCAGACTGCAAGACTGAAAGCACACTCTCTAAAAGGCGCTGCCGGCAATATTTCAGCCACAGCCTTGAGTGCAGCCGCAACAGATCTTGAAAATGCATGTGTTGAGGAAAATCGGGAGAAGATCCTGAACATCCTTAAAAAAACGGAAACCGCATTTTCACAGGTCGGGGAATCTCTTGAAATAATAAAAAACAACCCCATTCCGGCATATTCAGAATCATGAGAATGCTATACAGCATATACTTACAATTACCAAAGGAGCTGCAAGAATGAAAAAAATTTTGATTGCTGAAGATGATGTTGTATTTCTGAACTTGCTTACTTCTTCGCTGAAAAAAGGTAACCCCCAGTTTGATCTCCTGACAGCCCGGAATGGAAACCAGGCAATCACACAATTAAACCAGCACCAGATTTCCCTGTTGATCACAGACATTAAAATGCCGGAACTGGATGGTCTTGCGCTTCTTGCATATGTGAACGAAAATTTCCCATTTATTCCCTGTTTTGTCATGACTGCTTATGAAACGCCGGAACTGCGTCAAAAACTTCCGAAAGATATCCGAAAATTCATCCGGAAACCTTTTCCGGCAGACCGGCTTGTTCCTGAAATCCAGAAAATACTTCAACAGGATGCGCCCAAGGGAATGCTCAGCGGAATATCGGTCAGTAGTTTTATGATGATGATTGAAATGGAAAAAAAAACATGTATTTTGGAGGTCAGTCTTCCGGATGGAGAAAAAGGCCTGTTCTACTTTGAGAAAGGAACATTGTATAACGCGGCATGCACTGGCCTTAAAGGAGAGCCCGCAGCAGTAAAGTTTGTGACCCAGAAGAGAGCCCGATTTTCATTCCGGCCTTTACCGGAAAAAAAAATAACAAAACTCCAGAAAATGGACCTCAAGGATCTGGTACAAAAAGCCGCCGCCTCTCAAACTGAGAATCAACAGTTGCAGAAAAAGATTTCCCCGGTAGCCATGTTAAATCTTCCCGGAGTGTTTATTTCCGGTGATCAGCAACACAGAGGGCAAATGATTGTAAAAAATTTATCGATTTCCAATATAAGGATGGAATTTGCCCTGAAACCGGAAGTCATCGTAGGCAATAAAATGTCAATTGAATTTAAACTGGATGATCAGCCCCGATCGATGATATCAAAAGAGGTTATCATAACAGGAATAGACCAGCTCATCGTTGATGCTGAATTCTGCTCAAAAGAGCATTATGACAGACTGGGGCCTTATCTCCATTTCAACTGCCTTGACGAAAAGAACTGGTAACCATCGAATCTGTATCCCCTTCTGATTGAACCGGATGAATCGGCAGACGGATGATAAACTTTGCACCCTGATCAGGAGAAGATTCTACCATCATATCTCCTCCATGTTCCTCGGTTACGATAAAATAGGAGATGGATAATCCAAGGCCCGTACCGCTGCCAACCTCCTTTGTGGTAAAAAACGGTTCAAATACACGTTTTCGTGTTTCTTCGTCCATGCCCACACCATTGTCTTCCACTTCGATGTATACCATGTGGTTCTCAAATCGTGTCCGGATTGTCAAACAAGGTTTCCTTGCACTGTCTTTTACAACTACCATTGCATGAGCGGCATTTTTAAAAAGGTTCAGGAACACCTGCTGTATCTTGCCTTGCTCACAAAAAACTTCCGGCAGGTTCTGATCATATTCACGAATAATCTCGATCTGCCGGAAATCATATTTCCTTTTCAGATCATAATCGCTCCCGGCCAGCTCAATGGTTCGATCGATCAATTCCGACAGATGATGGGATTCAAAACGCCCCTGACCTTTCCGGCTGAAAGAAAGCATGTTTTCCACAATTTTGGCAGCCCGCTTGCCTGCATCCATGATCATGTCAACCATGGATAGCAAACCGCGTCTTTCCGCATATTTTTCAATACACTTCATGGTTGTACCGCACGCTTCGGCAACCTGTTCATTTTTTGGAAGGCCGACTCTCATCCGATTGCTTAGAACCTGAACATTCTGAAGAATACCTCCAAGAGGGTTGTTGATTTCATGCGCCATGCCGGCAGCAAGCCCACCTACGGAAAGCATTTTTTCAGACTGGATAATCATCTCTTCAATGCGGACACGTTCGGTGATATCATCAACACGAATCACTGCACCTTCGACACCATTGGTTACAAGTGGATAGATTGTGATATCGGACATCCGCGTCACACGGCCAATCTGAAGCGGCACCTTTGTATCTTTTTGTACCTGGCGATTTTTCACCGCCTCAAGAACCTTTCCCATGGCATGAGACAACTGTGGAAAAACATCTCCCAGTTTTTTCCCGCTGGCTTCACTGCTTACTACTCCCGTGGTTCTCTCTGCTTCCAGGTTCCACTGAGTGATCTGCCCCTGTTCATTCACTCCAACCAGAATGGACGGCATAGAGTCAACAATGTTTTTCAAATAATTACGAAGGTGTTTTAACTCTTCTTCCGCCTTCTTCTGCTCCGTAAGATCCCTGATCGCTGCGACCCTGACCATCCGCCCGTGATACTCCATTGCCCGGATACGGATTTCAATCGGGAATTCGGTTCCATCCTTTTTTTTGCCGATCACCGCATAGGGTCCCGGATCATCGGAAGCAATTTTATCTTTCATATATCTCATTGAATCCGGAGTAACGGTTAAAGGGATCGCATTTCTCCCGTGGAGCGCCTCCTCTGAATATCCGAAAAATTCATAATACAATTCATTGGCTTGCAGAATCAGACCATTGTCATGAATCACAATCGCTTCCCAGGTTGCATTGGACAACTGCCGAAACCGCCTCTCACTTAAACGAAGCTTTTTTTCCACCTCTTTTCGTTCTTCAATTTCATTGTTCAGATCAATAATTTGTTTTTGGATTGCATCCCGCATGATCGTAAAACTTTTCGCAAGCACTCCGATTTCATCCCTGCTTTTTACATCAATTTTCTGGTCCAGACTGCCTTTTGAAATTTCAGAGGCTGCGGAAGTAAGCAGCATGATCGGACGAATAAACCGAAATCTCACGAACAGAATGACAAGGAAAATAAGGATCGCATCCAATATGATAATCTGGGAAAGATCTGAGAAAAAAACGTTTCTCAACCGTTCTTCCAGATATTTTGGAGTCATATATATTTCCACTATACCCAGTTCATCTGTTTCATAAAGAATCTTCCTGCGGATATGCATCTCCCCATTTTTGGGAATAAATGATTTCACCGGGGCCGGTTTATTGTCTATCGATCGGCCATAAACAAACTTTGACAAACTCCCATCTTTCAAAAAAACGGTTATGGCAACGATGTTGGGGTCTTCCATTTCTGACAGAATAATATCCCTTGTCTCATATTCTGAAAAATTAAAAATCGGGGTGCGAAGGCTGATGCTGAGACGTTTTGCGGTCAATTCCAGATTCTGATCCAGTTGATCGGGTAATTTCTGAAGATTTTTCTGATAACGATATAAACCGAACCCGGTCAAAACAGCGCTCGTGATCAAAACAATGGCGAGACTGAGTTGAATCATCAGACTTCTTGAAAACATGAAATTTGTTTCCTTTTTCCAGAATAGCACTTTATGGTCTGTTACAAGATGAGGGCATCTGACAAAGCAGCAACTTTAGACAGGAATATATTATAATATCGAATTGATTATTTCAATCCCAAAGTAAATCCCAAAGTAAATTTAATCCACGGGCTTCTTCTCCCGATGCTGAAAAAAACATTCCCGGATTTCACAGCCGGATCTCTATCCTTGGTTTGGCATCTTCATCTGTATCAAAACGCGGCTGACAATTCAAAATACGAAATGAAGGTACTCCGTAATGAGAAATCAATATTTCTCTGAATGTATCTGCCCGTTCCCTTGCAATATCCAGCAGCATTCTATCCAGTTCCAGGGAATTCCTGATTCTGCTTTTCAATATATTTCGATCCCCATTGGTTGAAAAACCGCAAATGATTATGCGCAGACCTGTTTCCTGCTTCATCCATTCTGAAAGTTGCCGGGAATATTCATCCGCTTCCATTCCAGGCAGAACCTCGCCTGGATCCAGTACGACAGGATCAAGCCGGAGACCGGTCAACTGCCCTTCATCGTAGATCGCAGCATTTGTACCATCATGAATCAAAGCACTATACGGCAGAATCCTGGTTCGAATCATATGGTATGCAGACGACCTCATTGCTTTCATTATGACGCTCTGGAAAAAACCAGGAAGCCTGAAATCAGGATTATCCAGGCTTCCGGAAACAGGAATATTAAGTTCCAGGTTGCGATCCTTATCCAAAAGATAGCCGGCTGCCACGTCAATCGGCAAGGTGTCCAGCTTTGTAAGTTCTGCCGTTCGACCCAATATATAGGATTCCGGACTGATAGCATGAAACCCAAGTAATGTTTTCCCGAAAATTTTGTTTTTGTTTATTTCAAGACGGATATCTGCATCCAATTGATGGCTGTTGATTTCATACTCCATCTGATTTCCAGAATAAGCCGTGTCATCGTGTGTATCTGTGAGCTGAAAATCCTGGCTGTTCAGGGTTGCCACCATTCTCGAAGAGGAGATTTTTCCTTGTCTCAGGGTGATCAAAAAATCTTCCTGGAAATTGATGGCGGCATTTTCCGCTGCATATGGAGACATCGTTACTTTAAAATGGACAATCTCCCCTTTGCCCTTCTGGGAAATCTCGATCCTGTCGTTCTCCATATCTACATCCATTATCGAATCAAAAGAAAAATCGCCCTGCAACTGAGAAACAGAATCCGGGAGAAGCGCCTGAAAGTCCGAAAGCGCTATCTTTTTCAGACTGACTTTACTAGAGGCTGATCCTATTTTTTCTGCCACTCTAAAGGTTGACTCTATTTTCATTTCAGCGCCATTCACATCGCCTGCAAATGAAAATGAACCTTGACTCTTTTTCCCCGATACCAGAACATCCCAGATAAGACAATTATCTATCTGAATTTTGCGATTCAACTCCGGTAATTGCAAATGGATATTGCTGTTCAAAACAGAAGCCTGAATCAATCTAAATTTCCATATCCGGGAATTGAAAGGCTCCCCCGAACGTTTTAGTGTTTCAACCAAGGGAAGTAAAAGTTCTTTGACCGAAACCCGGTTCCCTTCCTTCTTCACAGAAAGATTCATGCCCCGAATCACAGCTTCTGATATCTGAATTTCCCTTTGAAGCAATCCCTGTAGAGAAAAATCGATGAAAGCATTTTCCAGACGGATATACGATCCGTTTCTTTCACGTATCTCTGCACCCTGAAAAGACAATGAAAGGGTAAAAGGATTAAACATGATGGACCGTATAGCAACATCTTCTGCGCCATACTGTTTCAACCACTCTTCCAGATAGTTTTTTGAAATCCTCCCGGTGAAAAGCCAAGCAAAGATCAGCAGAAAAACCATTGCAATCATGCCATACAAAAAAAAATGTTTCATTGTATTATTCATGGGAGTGCTGTGTTGTCACATTGATCTTTTAACCAGTTTGATCAGCGTAATTTCAGAAGGTGACCCGAGGCGCAGAGGAGGCCCCCAGTATCCAGTGCCCCGGCTCACATAAATATGCGTGCCCCTATGCTGGTCCAGCCCGACAATATAAGGCTGGGTCAACCCCACCAAAAAATTCCATGGGAAAAACTGGCCGCCATGAGTGTGCCCTGAAATCTGCAGATCAAAGCCGGCTTCCGATGCCTGAAAAATACTTTTAGGCTGATGCGCCAGAAGGATTTTATAATCTGAATCCGGCGCATTTTTTATGGCTTTCCATGGGTCGGAGTGATGCTTTTCATCAAACCGTCCGCCTCGATAGTCTGTAACACCGGCTACCAGAATCCGGGCACCTTTCCTGGAAATCAGATGATGTTGATTCAACAGCACCTGGAATCCGAGCGATCGAATATGGTGAACCCAGGAATATACACCGGAATAATATTCATGGTTTCCGGTGACAAAAAAACAGCCATGGGTTGCCTTGAGACCGGCAAGAGGTGCGACATCATGCCGGAGTCTATCCACCGATCCATCCACCAGGTCGCCTGTCAGCGCGACCATGTCCGGTTGCAGCAAATTTGCCTGTTCGACAATTGCCTCAATAAACGGGCGTTTTATTGTCGGGCTGACATGGATATCGGTAAGCTGAACAATCCGAAAGCCATCCAGACCATCAGGAAGTCCTTTAACCGGAATTTCAACTGTTTTTACTTCCGGAATCTGTGTTGCATTTGCATACCCGCAACCGGTCAAAACACCTGAAGCAGTCATAATCCCTGTATTCACCGAATGGATCAAAAAGCATCTCTTTGAGGGATCAGGCACAACGCCATTCTCTTGTTCTCTTGCTTTGGGTTGAACAATTCTTCGTTTTTGTAACCGATAATACATCCGAATCATCAGAAAGCTGACATCCCGGATCACCATGAATGTAAAAATAAAGCTTAAAAAACCAAGCCCCATATACCCGATCCGGGAAAAACCATCCACCACGGAATTTTCAAAACCAAACCGCTGTAATGATATTGTCATCGGTATGGACACAATTATAAAAACGATTCCAAACCGGATCAAATGCTTTTTCCATTGTTTCAAGCCAAAAAATTCAACCAGGCGCAAGGAAACATAATATGCGGCTGATCCGATAATCGTTAAAAAAAAGACAAGGAAAAGAATCATCTCCATGAAAACCGACCTCCTGACCGCTCTCCTGACAAGAAATATACATATACACTGCTGTGAATTTATCAATACGCTGAAAATCAATATCATTGATTAAACAGGAAGAATATTATATTATTTTTCAAACAGGATACAGCGAAATCGTTTTCAATACAATGGCTGAGGTGATCAATCCATGTTCAATACCCAACATAACATCCCGAAATCCGAATTGGAAAGCCGTATCCGGAAATTGCAGTCCGACATGGCCGAAAAGAAGCTGGATGGCGTTCTGATCATGCAGAACACGGATCTCTATTATTTCTCAGGTACGGCCCAGCAGGGGCAGCTCTATATTCCTTTTGAGGGAAAGCCTCTGCTCATGATACAAAAAGAAGTGGATCGGGCAAAAGCAGAATCTGCGATTGAAAATATTGTATCCATCAACAGCCCCGGTCAGATTCCGGATTGTCTGAAACAAAATAAAATCGATACCCCCCGAACCCTTGGGCTGGAGCTGGATGTTCTGCCCACATTGCTTTACTTTAAAATTCAAAAACTGTTCCCGGCAACCGAAATTCTGGATATATCAGATCAGATCCGGCTGATCCGGGCGGTCAAATCCGGTTGGGAGATGGATATCATTGAAAAAGCCTGCCTGCTTGCTGACCAGGTGGCGGAAGGGGCGCAGGAATTCATCAAAGAAGGAATTCCGGAAATCGAGCTGGCAGGAAAAATCGAAGCATTTGCACGCAAGCTTGGACACCAGGGAATCATCCGGATGCGTTTATGGGGAAGTGAATTGTTCTATGGCCATCTGATGGCAGGCAGCTCTGCGGCCGTGCCGAGCTATCTTTCTTCTCCCACAGGCGGAACCGGTGTCAGCACAGCCATTGCCCAGGGTCCGGGTCACCGGCCCATACAGCGACACGAGCCTATCCTGGTGGATTATGTTTTTGCGCTCAGGGGCTACCTTGCGGATCACACCAGAATTTTTTCTCTTGGGGAACTGCCGGAAGATCTGATGGAAGCTTATGATGCCATGCTGAAAATCCAGAAACTGGTCAAAAAAATCGCTGTCCCCGGAATCAGCGCCGGAGATGTGTATGAAGCCGCCATTGAAAAAGTTACAGCGCTGGGATACGCAGACAATTTTATGGGAGCCGGCGAAAAACGAATCCGGTTCATCGGTCATGGGATTGGTCTGGAACTGGACGAGTTTCCGTTTCTCGCAAAAAACCAGAAACTCAAATTGCAAGAAAATATGGTGATCGCTCTCGAGCCCAAACTGATTTTCCCCGGCAAGGGTGTTGTTGGCATTGAAAACACACATGTTGTTACGGAAAACGGTTTGAAGCAGCTCACCCGGTTCAAAGAAGAGATCACCATTCTTTGATATAAAAATTTTTCAGGACTTTTTCTTCAGGCTCACATACATGGTAATCGTTGCCCGGAGAACAAGGACGCCGTTCATATCCTCAACCTCCACGATAAGAGGCAGTTCCATTGAATCCTGCCAGGCAATTTCTTCAAGCCTGCAGGAAGCTGTCAAATCCGTTCTGGCCACTTTCAGATACTCCACCCTCATCTCCTTGGGTATCCAGCGAAGATAGGTGGGGATGGAACATTCCAACACCGTGCCGCCTACCAGTTCACACATATTGCACATGGCGATGGCATGAACGCTGTTGATATGGTTCCGGACTCTTCTTTTGTTTTTCATAAAGATTTTCGCGAAACCGGGTTTAAGTTCGGTAAATACCGGATGGATGGTCTGAAAATACGGCGCCTTGAAGCAGATCAGCTTTGAAAAAAGAATCTTCCCGAATGGAAAGCGGTTACACATATCATATACAGCAAGTACCCTGTTCATCTTACATCTCCCTGTCCTGACATATCCAAAACCCGATGAAACAAATTACAGCAGGCAAATAAATCGATTAATCCGGATAAAATGTCAATCAATTTTCAGTCTTTTTGCCACGACTGACCAAACCCCTGAAACCTTTTTTTCAAATCGAGCAATGGGAAACAGGTTGGTTTATATATTGATATAATTCATTTTTTTCCTGATTCCTCCCATTATACAGCAACCCTGGTTTCAGGATTCACAAATAACACAACCGGTTCATATCGTATAAAATCAATTAAAAATAAAAGGTTATGAAAAATCATCCCCCCTGGCATTCTCCTTGCTCATAATCAAACAAACAACAGGAGAAAAAAAATGATGCCACTTGAATTTCATGAAACACTACCGACCATCCGTCAATTGACAGCCCTGCTTGTTAAAGAGGCCATGAAACGTTCCTTTGGTAATCTGGATAAAGCAGCAGGAATGCTGGGGATCAGCAGGCAAACCATTTTGAGATATGTCATGCGGGAGTTTAACCGGATATAGATTCTGAAATGTCGGCCAGTGTGCAGTCAAGGAGCTTTGAGATATCAGACGGGTCCATTTTCAGCATGGTTCCCCTTTGCCCGGCATGAGGGCCAGCCCATATTCATTTTCTCCCATTTCAAAAACAAGGGTCTTGATGGTCTGTTCAAGGGGAAACGACAAAGCCTGCGCCGCAAACGCAGCTCCCTTCTCCTGATGGTCATAGATGATGACCGCATGAAAAACTTTCTTGGTAATCAGGAATTGAATGGCTCTGGTGGAGATCGGCTGCTTCACGATTCAATAACCTTTCTTATGACTTTCAAGGAGTCAATATCAGAACGATCCCTCGTTGAGAAACCGCCCGCAACCAGAATGATTTTGCCTGCCTCTTAAAAAGTGATAAAAATTCTATTGCCATCTGTATATTATCTTACTATGGTGACTGAAGTCCTTGTGACGGCAAGAATACCAAATTGAAATAATGAACAATTTCAATATAAAGGAGCATTTTAATGATCGAAAAACCTTCAAAAATGATCTTGATCTCCATCTGTCTTTGTTTATTTTCTCTGTTTGCCTGTTCGGATAATGATGATGTTTCCTCCACAGGAATGGCCGGGGATCGATCTTCTGAGAATGAAAAACTGGCCGGCCTTCCCAAAAACGACGAGAAGGTGACCATATCACAAGGTGTCTGGGGAAATGTCTGGTTCTGGGAAGGCGACCATATGCCGTCCACAGATGAAGATACCTCGACCGGTACGATCTCTCCGGTTGTAAGAGAAATTTATATCCATGAAGCAGCGACGAGTGCGGATGTTACAGCAACCCAGGACCCCTCGTTTTTTTCAAAAATCGATACTGCACTTATCACAACGACCTATTCCGATTCTGATGGATTTTATGAAGCAACCCTGCCACCCGGCACCTATAGTATATTTGTAAAGGAAAACAATCTTTTTTATGCCAATTCATTCACGGGCAACGGTGAAATCAACCTGGTTACCATTGAACAGGATCGTGTCCAAAAATATCAGATCGATATTACCTATCAAGCTGCTTTTTAGGGAAATCGATTTCATGCCGCCTCCTGGCAAGGATTGCCCGGACAAGGTTACCAGGACTTGTTCATCATGATATTCTTAATTTTTTCTTCGGATTTTTTCTCAACCAGAATCATTTTTTTCGCCTGGGCTTTCTGAATCTTTTCGGTCAGCACAGACAAGTCAGCCGGTTTCTCCACCAGATCCATTGCTCCCAGTTTCATGGCCTCGATCCCCTTCTCGACTGTAGCATGACCGGTCAGCAGGATCACCTGAATCTCCGGTCTTTTCTCCTTCAGCATTCTCAGTGCTTCCAGACCATCCATCTCCGGCATCTGCAAATCCAGAATAACCGCATCAAAAGAGCCTTCTTCCACAAGCTTCAACGCTTTTTTGGCAGATGTCGCAGTCTTCACATCCATTCCGCGGTTTTTCATCCTTTCCGCCAGGGTATCGATAAACTCCTGTTCATCATCGACAAGCAGTACTTTTTCAGTCATTTGCATTCCTCCTTATTTTGCTCCACAATAAACAGCCCTGTCATTTCTGCCGTGAGCCGTCAAACACAAGACAAAACTCTGTCCGCTTATCATTGATATCAAGATGCGCTCCCAATTTCTCCAGCATGGTTTCAAGCTTTTCCGTAAAGAATAGATTCCGGTTCTGGGTTTCCAGGTCTTCAAGTTTTGCAAAAACAATTTCAATATGGTCTTCCTTTACATCAGGCATTACTTCCACCACCTTCTCAGCGCCCACTGTAGACATCGAAAAATCAAGGCACTGCCGGATTACCTGCATGAAAAAAAAGGGATTCGTCGTGGTCATTATTTTTTTTTGCGGCAATATAAGATGAATCGAAACGCCCCGGTTGGCTGCTGATCTTTTTGCAAGTGCCACGGTCAGAGACAGGATTTCACTCAAATCGATATTTTTCTCCGGAAGATCCGAACTATGGGCAAAACTGTTCAGATTTTTTACGATTGTGTCAGCCCGCTGTATCTGACCGGAGATTTGTTGGGCAATTCGATCAATTCGAGCCGGGTCCAGGGGTTTTCCCTTTTGATTGAGCATGACCAGATCCTGTAGTAAACCAGCGCTTTCGTTCATAATGGCCAGACAGTTTTTTATTTCATGAGATACGGATGCCACTGTTTCACCAAAAAAACGAATCCCGTCTTCGGAATGAATTTCACACTTTGAATCGTTCATACACCACCTTATTTTTGTAGCACGTCATTCAGTTTTTCGATTAAAATTTCGATGTTGACGGGCTTGACAAGATAAAACTCCTTTCCCGTTTCCGCACTTCCGATATCATAATAGTTATCCGAGCCATGTCCGGTCATGAAAATAAATTTCATTTTCGGATAACTTTCCTGCAGTCGCCTCTTCAGCTTGAACCCGTCTGTTTCGGGCATTTTAACATCCAGAACCGCAATATCGTAAACCTGCTGCTCTGCCTTGGATAGTGCGTCCTTAGGGCTGCAAGCCCAATCTGAATCGACACCCCGGAATCTCAACCTCTCGGAAAGGGTTGAAACCAACTCCTCTTCATCATCCACCAGCAGTACACGCATCTGATTGCTCCTTTTTCTCAAGTTTCATCGGCAGGTTGATCATAAAGGTTGTCCCTTTGCCGACCGTGCTTTCCACTTCAATCCGGCCACCCAGTTCCTTTGCAAGACTGTATGTTATGGACAAACCAAGCCCGGTACCACCAACTTCTGTTTTGGTTGAAAAAAACGGTTCAAAAATAAATCTCAAATTTTCCTGGGATATGCCACAGCCGGTATCGGTTATCTCAATCTGAACCCTCGCATCCGCCATGGTCATTGCGCGGATTGTAACGGAACCGCCTGTTTTCATGGATGCAAACGCATTATTGATGATATTCAGCAATATCTGCTGCAATTTACCGCGGTCACTTTCAAAATCAGGGATATCTTCCTTTATATCCACAATGACATCAATGGATCGATACTCCGCTTCTTTGGTCAAAAAACTGATTACTTCATGGACCAGATTCTTGAGATTAATCTGTTGGACACTCACATTCATGTGTCTTGCAAAACTAAGGAGCTGCCTGGTAATCCGGCTGCAACGTTCCACAGATTTCAAAATTGCATCCATGGTTTGCATCAGCCTGGGATCATCCTGGTATTCTTTTTTATAATGAAAAATATCTTTTACAAGCCCGGCTTTCTCATTGATGATCGCCAGAGGGTTGTTGATTTCGTGGGCCACACCGGCAGCAAGCCGGCCGATGGATGCCAGCTTATTGCTGTACTCAGCCATATGAAGATACTTGACACGTCGTCTGTCCGTTTCTTTCAGTCGCCGGATCATATATGTCGTAATTCCCAGAATCCAGAGTATTACAATGGTGATGCTGATCGCCAGATATTCAATCAGTTCCAGACGGCTCTGATGCCATGGTTCCATCAGGCTTTCCTTGTCTTTGACAATCATCAGGATGAAATGTGTTTCCGGTATATAGCGATATCCCACAATCAAGTTGGCGCCATACTGATCCTTGCTCTCGATCACTTTGGTTTCATCCGTAAACTCAGGAACAGGGATTGAAATTTTTTCCAATACCTTGCCAAAATACGGCGATTCAGTTTGCATGATCCCTTGCCGGTTTATTAAAAACAGATCGGTTTTCCGGCCTGAATCAACCACCGTAGAATCCGTAACCGTCATATTAATCTCAGACAGAATACGGGAAAGGTTGTGTTCGATGGTTGCCCGCAGAATAAAAAATCGGCCATCTTCGGTTTTATGTTTGATGGCAATTACCAGATGGGGCACATTGCGAAATCCCAGAAAAACATCACTGACAAACCGGCCTTGACTGACAACATTCCCAAACCATTCCTGACCACTGTAATTTTTCCCGCTAAGAAGATATGGCCCCACATAGGTGCGTTGTAATCCATCTGAATCAATCACACCCAGATCCGTAAAACCGCCAAAACTGTTTCTCAGGTTTTCCAGAATTTCAGCCAACCGGCGTGGTTCGTTCAATGCCTCATAACTGTTCTCCTTCACAACAAACTGTAAGGCGGATTGTCTTTCATTCAAATAGAAAGACACAGAACGCCAGGTGTTGGAGGTCAGACGCATTGTTCTTGAAAACGTCTCCGACAGCATCAGCCGTTCTGTAACATTGTAGTCAATCACCGCAAAAAAAATCAGGGGTATGATCGCAAAGCCGGATGTCAGCAAAAAAGAAAGAAGCCAGATCCGCCTGAAGTTAAACATCTCCTGACGCTTTCTCAGCTTGTTATATTCATCGTCTTTAACTCGATGATTATTTTTTTTCAAAAGCCTTTGCATTGCCTGTAGTATCCGGATGCTCCTCATGATAAAAAAATTACTTCTGTTTTTTCTGTTGAATTTTCTCATTTGCCATTTTCAAGGTCTCACTCAGGCGTTCAATATCAACCGGTTTCTGTAAATAAGCAAATGCACCCAGTTTCATGCACTTTTCCTTATCGGTTTCCGACCCATGTCCGGTCAGAATGATGACCTCGATATCCGGTTGAGTGGCTTTGACTTTTTTCAGCACTTCCATGCCGTCAATGCCCGGCATTTTGAGATCCAGAATCATTACTTCCGGTTCATCTTCCGCAATCATATTCAATGCCGATTCCCCGTCATATGCAACAGCGGAACCAAAATCCCGCATCAGCAGGCGTTCGGACAATGTCTGAACAAACTCTCTTTCATCATCCACCAGAAGTACTTTCGATGGAACCTGAAAATCATATTTACGATAAATGTCCGGCTGATAAAATCCCTTTCCGATTCTGGTCTCAACGGTTTTCACACCGGGTATCTTATTGACAATTGCTTTAAGCTCTTCTTCCAGCCGCCCCAGCATCAGTACATTGTTATGAATGGTCAGGGTAACATGACCATCCCGGACTCCGACATCAACCGCATGTCCTTCTTTTGCCAAGGCAACCTCGATATGGGCACTCATCAAAAAGTCTTCCGTGGCTTTATGGGACGATTGGGTCGGCTGGATCACTTCGCTTTTCAAGTTCTCATCAATCAGTGCAATGATCTTATCCATGCTCATTTTATCCGTGGGTATGACGATATCATACAGGGAAGATTCCCACGGATCCTTGATTTTAAAAAGATCATGAACCCAGACGCTTCGCAATTGATCTTCATTGCGAATCAGCGCAATGGCTTCTTTTTCATCCAAGCCTTTCTCCTTGCAGGCTTTTTGAATGCGATGCGCCGTATCCGCAATCAGGCAGATCCGAAGCACATGATGGATCGCGCCGGGTACCAGCAGGCCGGTAAAACCATCGATTACAAAATCCTCCCCTGCAAGCTTTTGAGCCAGAGCCAGTTTGAGGTATGCAATTGCCCGCTCTTTTTCATGGGTGAATTTATTGAAAACAGATGCCTTGTTTTCGAGTATGCGACCGATCTTTTTTTCCGCAATGCCGGATAAATCGGAAGCTTTGGAAATAATCGATTCATCGGTCAACAACGGATAACCGGTTTTCTCAATAATTTTCTGAACGACAACGTCCTTTTCACAAAAGGTACCGCTGAAAATTGTCATGGCCGACATAATGCTATCTCCTTTTTTTCAATTCATGGCTTCCGTCGTCCTGCATGTCATCAGCAGCGGACAACTGTCTTCTTCACTATCCTTATGAGCGATGGCATGCACCGCTGAAATGGCCTTCTCCATTGTCGGAAAAATATTGTTGTTCCCGATCTCCTCATAAAGATGTGTCCGCTTCATCACCGCAAGAACCGATTCATTGATACCACTGAAGGACACTCCATAACCGGCGGATCTCAGCCGCTGAAGAACAAGCGCCAGCATTTCCTCACCCGAGGCATCCATATCGTTGATACCGTTTGCCGCAATAATAAAATGCCGTAATTTTTTCCGGTTGATGATGCGGTCATTGATCTCATCTTCCAGATAACTTGCATTTGCAAAGAAAAGAGGCCCGTCAAAACGGATTAAATCGATGTGTTCACATTTCAGCAACTGACATACGGCTGAATCCCGAAGCGCATCATCTTCATCACGCGACAGGGAAGCAACCCTGGGCCGCATGCATTTATACAAAAAGACCCCCAGTGACAGAAAAACTCCAATGTAGATCCCCTTTTCCAGATGTGGGGCCATTGCCAGCGTTGCAATGAATGTAATCACGGAAATTGTGCCGTCATACCACTGAGCACGCCAGGCGTGAACAAAACCGCTCACGTTCACCAGACCAATGACAGCCATCATGATCACTCCTGCCAAAACCGTTTGGGGCAAATGGTATAGAAACTGTGTAAAAAACAGCAGCGTAAGTACAACAGCCAGACTGGTAATGACACTTGACAGTCCGCTGATTGCCCCGGACTGGAGGTTCACTGCACTTCTCGAGAAAGAACCGGATACCGGGTAACTTTTCCCAATGGCGCCCAGCATATTGGCCAGACCCTGCCCGATCAGTTCCTGGTTCGGGTCCAACCGTTGACCGGTTTTGGTTGCCATGGCTTTCGCAATCGCAATCGCTTCCATAAAACCAAGGAGGGATATGATTATTGCATAAGGAAGCAGTTGAAGAAAAACAGCTCCGTTGATTTCAGGAATTCCAAACACAGGCAAACCCTTTGGGATGACACCGACAACCGCACCACCACCCGTCATCACTACTTTTTCCGTATCGATCGCACTGTTTCCGATTTTCATCCGCCACACACGCCCATCTGTTTTGACATCCGGTGTAACCCGCTCCTTTGGCAGAAAAATCATATTACCGGCTGAATCCTCCATACCAGCAAATTGAAAACTTCTCAATCGCTTACGCTCATTCTTCGCTGTCAACTGGTATAGGTCTGTATTGAAGGCCAGTTTTTTCAATTCATATTCCAAAGGAAGCGCTTCTGATGCAAGCGCCGGATCTTTCCTCACCTTTTCCAGCTTCGAAGTCAGCTCAGTCCTTGTCTCTCCTGATTTTGTGCTATCACTGACAGCCTGATTAAACAGGGCAACTGATTCTTGAACCTCTTTTGAATCTATGTTTTGCATCGGAATCTTCGTGTTGTGTTCAAACCCGATACCCCAGGAGATCAGGGTTGTGATAACAACAGCAATCAATACATAGGGAATTTTCGGATTCAGCCTTTTCAGACCATACATAATCCCGATAGCCAATGCACCCAGAAGAAGGGTCGGCAGATGGGTATAGTCAAACGCAGCCTGAACGACCCGGATGATGGTTTCATAATAGTGCGGTGCATCATCTACATATACCCCAAAAAGTTTGGACAATTGGGAAGAGGCAATAATGATGGCCGCTGCATTGGTGAAACCGTTTACGACCGGATGAGATAAAAAATTAACAATAAGCCCAAGTTTTAATACACCCAGTGCAAGCTGGAAAACACCGACGGTTATCGCCAGCATCACCGCATACATTATAAAAGCCTGGCTGCCCGCAGGTGCCAATGGCTCCAGCGAAGCTGCCGTCATCAATGAAACAACCGCAACCGGGCCTGTAGCAAGCTGCCGGCTCGATCCGAACAATGCCGCGATCATGGGGGGCAGGAAAGCTGCATAAAGACCGTAATAAGGAGGCAATCCAGCCAACTGCGCATAGGCCATGGACTGGGGAATCAATACAAGGGCTACGGTTATCCCCGCCACAAAATCAATGCGGAAATATCCAAACGAATAATTTTTAAACCACTCCAAAAAAGGAAATACTTTTACGATCATATCAGGCACCTTCCTCATCATTATTGTCTGTTTGAAGTATCTTTCTGCAAGATACGATAATATCGTTGAATAGAGCGCTGGCATCGTAGAGATTATAGGTCTTGAACCGCACAACACCGTCTACCATGGAAAAAATGATCAGCGCTGTTTTCCGGGGGGGCATTTTGCCGATGGAACCATCTTTTTGCCCCATCAGAACCCCCTCCTCAAAAATATCGACCAGGCAGTCATATATGGCCTCCAGATTTTCCCGGCAATCCGGATTCGTCAGCGCCATTTTATATGGATAATGCCGGTGAAGCAGCAGAAACTGATTTTCCATTTTACCGGCAAGATACATATAGAATGACACTGCATTTTCAATCATCTCCATCCCGTTCCGGAATTGGCGATTTTCCATATAGGACCCAAACTCTTCGATAATCATCTCACGCGTCCGCTCCAGAACGGAAAGAAACAGTTTTTCCTTGCTGCTGAAGTGATAATAGATTGTTCCCTCTGCAACATTGGTTATCCCGGATATATCTGCTGTCGATGTCTCTTTATATCCCTTTTGGGAGAACAATACCGTCGCTGCCTGTAAAATCGCTTCTTTCCGTGTCATATCGCTTCCTCAAAAAACCGAGCAGACACTCAGTTTTCCTGAGCGTCGGCTCAGTATTAATCTTTTTCAGGTTTTATGTCAAGAATATTTTTCTGTTTCGGATGAACACGCATGTCATTTCAGAAGGTGGTGTATACAATTTTATTGACACTCTCTGGTTCTCCGCATATACTCGGATTCAAAAAAAACAATAACTTATCGTTACATGGTTCTTATGTCTTCCACAAAAAACAAAATCAAAATAGCCGGTTGGGTCGCAGCTTTTCTGCTGATCTTTGCAATCATCGTGTTTTTGCTGCTGCCGAAGGAATATGACATTCCGACCATGCTGCGGAGTGCGCCCATCGGCACTGGATATGCCGCGAAAATGCTCTGTTCCGGCGTATTTGTGTCCGGACGGGAGCCTGACTCCATCTGGAACGAAGACCTTGCTTTGATGAAAAGAAATATGATCCGCGGACGGATCGATTATGAAAAAAAATCCGTGGATGCCTATGTTCCGGGTTTTCTTTTTAAACAGACGGCTGTGTATCGGGGTGATTGCGGATGTACGCTGGATATTGAATCATCGTCGGAAGATGCGTTCTGGAAAGAGTGTGATGCGCCGTTTCCCGATCCTCCTGCAGACATCAAAAATTCTCCCTGGCCGATGGGAGATAAACTGTCCGAATCCCCACTCCATGCCGAAATAGACAAACAGCAATTGGAAAGTGCGTTGGATTGGGCATTCAGCGAACCTGTACCCGAACATCCGGTAAGAACGCGGGCTGTTATTGTATTATATGACGGCCAGATTGTCGCCGAGCGATATGCAAAGGGATATTCCTCAGAAACCCGGTTTTTGGGATGGTCAATGACCAAAAGCGTTACCAGCGCATTGATTGGCGTGTTAGTCCGGGAAGGAAAACTCGATATTCACCAGCCTGTCATGTTTCCGGAATGGAAAACTCCCGGCGATCCCCGCGGAAAAATCACCATCGATCAGTTGCTTCGCATGAGCAGCGGCCTGACCTTCCAGGAGGATTATGAGGAAAGGCCGGATTCCGATGCAGGCTTCATGTTTTTTACTGTAAAAGATATGGTGGCCTTCGCGGTTCAAAAGCCCCAGGAGGCCCGGCCGGATAAGAAATTCAGCTATTCAAGTGGAACCACGATGCTGCTGGCGCGCATTATCCGGGAAACCGTGGAAGGTTCCGGCTCCCATCAGGAGTATCTGGCCTTTCCCCGCCGGGCGCTGTTCCATAAGCTGGGGATGCGAAGTGCAATCATCGAGTGTGACCCGTCCGGCACAATGGTGGGTGCCGGTTTCATGTATGCCACCGCGAGGGACTGGGCCCGGTTTGGACTTCTCTATTTTAACGACGGTGTTTCAAATAATGAAAGAATCCTGCCGGAAGGCTGGGTGCAGTACAGCCATACGCCGACTCCACCCTGGCCGGGATATGGCGCGCAATTCTGGCTGAACAGCCATGAAAAAGAGAGATGGTTGCCGAACTGCCCTTCCGACCTTTACAGCGCCTGGGGTCATGAAGGTCAATTCATCACCATTGTTCCATCCAGAAAAACCGTCATCGTACGGCTCGGCCAGACTGCGGACGAAGTAAAAAACTGGAACCACGATTATTTTGTATCCAGCATCCTGAAAGCCATGCCGGTCAAAGCCGCGCTTGATTAAGAGCATCAACGATTAAAATATTTCATCCGCCTCGGCCAGCAATATTTTGGATTTCATCCTGGCGGCTTCATTCACGAAATTTTTTTCCGGAAGCAGATCTTCCGGAGAGGAGATCACCCCCTGAAGCGTACTGACAAAAAGCTCCCGATCCTGAATCTGGACTGCATAGAATTTTGCATACAGATATTTCCACATTAAATACTTTGAATCTGAAATTTGAAATGCCTGCCTGAAATGCCAGTCCGCTTCTTTCGGGTTCCCGCCTAGCATGACCGGCCTTGAAGCAAGGTATGAACCCAGCATGGCATGAACACAGCCATAATTAAAGGTATCATCCAGTTCAACGATTCTGTTCATGATCGCTTCGACTTTTGGCAGATCGGTCAATACCTTCGTGTCGTCGGCATGACTCAGACCAATCCATGACAGCCAGTTGTTTGCCGCCAGGAACAGGGCCCGGACGTCTTCCTTGTCAAAGGTCTTGAGTGCGCTTATGAACTCATCCTCTGATTTTGTAAAAGCCTCCTGAAAATCCGAATTCTTGAAAAGAACCTTCAGTGCATAATCTTTTGATTTCTGATACAGCTTCCGGGCCCTTGGTTTATCCGTATCCATGAGAAAGAGAAAGGCATATCCACCATTGGCTTCGGCGGCCCGCAACAACAGATCTTCATTTTCCGGATCTGCTTCAAGAAAGCCGTCCATCTGGACAAGGCTGGCCGGCATCGCCTCTTTCACAAGCTCGACATCGCTGTTTTTATTCACTGCGATGTTCATCTTGTCCATGATAGGACGCATGCTGCTTACCGTCATTTTGGCTCGCATGTTTCCGCATCCCGCCAACAAACCAATTGAAACAAGAAGAAATATCCACTTGAACTGAAACCCGGCGATTCTGTCCATGCCCCTGCTCCTTATTTTCAAAAAGATTTACAAAATAATTGATTAGAACCCTGGTTTGCCTTATTATCAACAATAGGTAACCCCGTACTACATGCAAAACAGTTCCGTCAAGCCAATTTTTGTTGTCACCGGCAGCTTTCCCTGAAAAACGGCGGGCTTATCTGAAACGGTTTTTTATAGGAGCAACAATGGATGAACAAGCTGTGAGGTTATTGGCAGAGTATCTCAGAATCGATACCACCAACCCACCTGGAAACGAATTCAAAGCAGTCGCATTTTTCCAGAATATTTTTTCCCGGGAAGGAATTGAATATAAAATCTATGAACCGGACTCCGGCCGGGCTTCCATCCGGGCCATCCTGCATGGTTCCGGAGAGCAAAAACCAATCATCCTGCTGAATCACATGGATGTGGTTCCAGCACAAAAACAGGAGTGGAGTGTCGATCCCTTTGGCGGTGAAATAAAAGACGGTTTTATTTACGGCAGGGGTGCCCTGGACATGAAAAGCCAGGGAATCATGGAGCTGATGACCTTGCTGGAAATGAAAGCCGCTGGAAGGACGCCAAACCGGGATATCATTTTCCTGGCCACAGCCGATGAAGAGGCCGGAGGCAGACAGGGAATACAATATCTGATGGAAAATCATGCAAAAGATTTTTCCGCTGAATTTGTCATCAATGAAGGTGGATTCGGCATTTCCGGGTTTATTCCCGACAGACCGGTGTTTATGATTGCCACGGCAGAAAAGGGATTATGCTGGCTCAGGGTGAAGGCCACAGGGCAGACCGGTCATGGATCGGTTCCTCATGGCCGGAACGCTCTGGAAAAACTGAATGCCGCCATATACCAGCTTCTATCTGAAAAATCCCCTGTCACCCTGACGCCGATCATCCAAACCTATTTCAACAATATCGGAACCGCATGGAGCTTTCTGGAACCATTCATCAAAGATCAGAAGTGTGAAACCCTGGAAACGATTCTGAACCAGACCGGCTTGATTCAAATGCCCCAGATATCCGCCATGCTTCGAAATACCATCAGTCTGACCCGGATGCAGTCCGGAGACAAGGTAAATGTAATCCCGGCATCTGCGGAAGCGACATTTGATATCCGACTGCTTCCCGGACAATCCCCGGATGAGTTTCTGGATCAGATCCGAAATAAAATGAATGATGAAAATCTGCAATTGGATGTCATCACACAAAATGAGGCCAGCACATCACCTCCGGATACCCCTTATTTTCAGTTGATCGAAGAAAGTATCAAACAGCAATACCCAAACGCTCTGGTCACACCATCCCTGCTTTTTGCAACATCCGATTCCAGGATACTCAGGAGGCACGGAATCACGACCTACGGCTTTTGTCCTGCAATCATCGATCTGCCGGAAATTCAAAGAATCCATGGCATTGACGAACGGATCTCCATTGAAAGCCTGATCAACGGAACCAGCCTGTTCAAGAAAACGGTAAAAAGGATCTGTATGGATTAAAGGATAGAGAATATTTCCCCTGAAGCATTTTGATTCCGGCTTCCGGATCCGGCATCCTCCAAATGAGTTTGCTTACACCCCGGAGACGATCATTTCCGCAATCTGCTCCTGGTCAAGGTTCTTACAGTTGATGGTCAGATCCGAATATTGTTCATACAGAATCACCCTCATCCATAATCTTCTGAAGGGATTTCTGCTGATTGATCTGAATCAGTACATCCGTGTCAATAAACCCGAAGGTCAGATTTTTGGCCAGAATAATGCCGATGGTACTCTTTCCTGCTCCCGGCATTCCGATGAGTGTGATATTGGATTCCATCATATCGAAAACAGCTCCTTCGCATTCCGCCCCAGAATCTGTTTCAGCTTTTCGCTTTCCTGAAAAAAAGCACCCAATTCTTTTACTTCCCGATCCCATGCATATGGGATATTCGGAAAATCCGACCCATATAGAATACGATCCGTCCGCATGTCATGGAGAGAGATGGGATTTTGGCCCGGAAGATAGTCGGTAATGGCCATTGCCGTATCCAGCCACAGATTATCATATTTTTCAATCAGGCATTTATAGGCAAAAAACTCATCCGCGCCCAGATGGGGTACGCACACCTTCAGTTCTGGAAAATTTTTAAGTACACTCTCCAGTTTTTCCGCTTTGCAGATCTGATAGGGGTCACATGCATATCCCGGACTTTTGGGTTCCCGGCCGACATGCATGACCAGCGGCTTATGAGAGGAGCTGCAACTCTCATAGATAATATCCATCTCCCTGCTGTTCATGTCAAAACACTGTACATGGGAATGGAGCTTTACGCCGGATAGCCCATCATCAAACGCTTTTTGAAGAATTTTATCCGCATCTTCCTCACCGGGAAAAACCGTTGCCATTCCGGTTATTTTTCCGGGGAATTTCCTGCACAGATCTACCATGAAATGATTCAGATCAACTGAAATCCCCTTTTTATGGGCATATTGAAGAGCAACAACATGCACGACTCCCCTTTCCAGAAGAAAGCGCACAATCTCTTCACTGCTGATCCGGTATCTCACCGGCCAGCCGTATTCATCAAACCACTTCCATACAGCCTTGAAAATATAATCGGGAAACACATGAACATGCGCGTCCACTACTTCCGGAAAGGATTCCGGCACACGGCTTCCCTCAGGATCGTTCATGGCAGGAAGAGGAGTTTTGAGCATCATAAAAACAAACCATCCTCATCGAATCTTTTTAATGATCCAGCTCAGCAGATTGTCGGAATTATTAGGCTTGATCTCATGTTGAATGGCGGCCAGCGGAATTTCGGCGCGTGCTGCGCTCTTGTGTCCTCCGGCACTGCTGATGTTCCCGAAACGATGGGCAGCCAGTGCACCGGCATTTTTCCGGACTCCGTCATTCCGGAAAATAATAATCAGTAGGTCATTGTATATCCCGGAAACAATACTCCATTGTATGGACTCTATTTTCATAAAAAAGTCAGCGATATTCACACAGATATCCGGATTTTCCACTGTCCCGAGATGGCAGAAGAGTTTCCCCTTTTTGATGACTTTCCCTTCCAGAGCCCTCTCATAGTATTTCAACTGATTTAAACGGATTTCAGACTGTTCAATTTTTTGAGAAAGCAGGATGTTGACATATTTGAACAGAAATTGAAACGCTTCCATATCTTCGACAATCGCTTTTCTCTCAAAATTGCATGTATCGGTTTTGATGGCATGAAACAGGGCAGTTGCCAGTCTCACAGATGGCTTGATCCTGGCGGCTATGAGATATTCGGTCAAAATGCTGGCTGTTGCACCATAAGGAGGCCGGATATCTGAAAATGGACTCACAATTCTGGAGTCCGGGTGATGGTCAATTACAACATCGAACTGAAACCGGGAAAAACGCTCATGATGGTTTGGCTGAGAGTCCAGAATGACAAACCGGTTATAATTCTCTATCTTGATGTCATCGATATGGATCATCTTGATCTTCAGAAGACGGATCATGGCCATATTGTCCGGACGATCCACGATATTGATATTGGAAATCGAGATTGAGGAAACCCGTCTCCACATGATCCTCTTGAAAGCCAGGGCGCTTCCCATGGAATCCGGGTCTGCACTGATTACAATGAGGACATTGTCCCCTTCCTGGAACGTCTTGTAAAGTTCTTCCAATCTTTTTGCTGTTGTTTTTTTCTTCATATATGTCTTTAGCTTTTATCTTTCCTGAGCCAATTTCAAAACTATTAAAAAGCGTCACACCGGCGAAAGTCGGTGCCGAGAAAAGAGCCGAAAATACTGGATTCTATTTTTCGCCGGAACTACAACAACGGACTTTTGAAATTGGCTCTCCTGATCTGAAATTTTCGATTCTCCGGCAAAGAGTATACGTTTTTTTCATGAAAACTTCAAGGAGCTGAAAAAAAGAGCCGCCATTTATTGTAAGGCGTTTAAATTATGGGGGAGCCCATTAATACGCAAAAAGCTCTTGTAAACAGTTGATTGTTTTGATCTGATTGTTTTTCGTAATCACACCAAGTTTTTGAATGAATCTGAATTTATCAACCGCTCTCATCTGATCCAGTAGAATTAATCCTTTTTTCCCTTGGAAAGTACAAGGTATTCTCGTTGGAAAGGCAAATCCTTTGGACGT
>CAMBQS010000001.1 GCA_945870015.1 Desulfocicer vacuolatum DSM 3385 | reverse complement strand
ACTGTTATAAATCCGTCATGATGAATCACAATGCCATGAACAACCGATAACCCGAGCCCTGTTCCCTCTCCCGGTCTTTTGGTTGTAAAAAACGGATCAAAAATACGATCCTTTATTTCCGGTTTCATTCCACATCCCATATCGCTGACCGATAACCGGACATACCTGCCCGGATGCATATCGGAATGAGACAGCGGTTCATCCAGATACACATCTTCAACCTTTACCTTGAGTTTTCCTCCTTCTGCGATCATGGCATGCGCAGCATTGTTACAGAGATTGATGACCAGTTGCTGAATCTGGGTTGAATCCGCAAGAATGACACTCACATCATCCGCGATATCCTGCTGCATGACAATCGTTGCAGGAAGCATTGCACGCAGCATTCTGAGTGTTTCCTTTACAATGGAATTGATCCGGATGGGTTTTCGCTCAATCTCCGATTCCCTGCTGAATGTAAGAATCTGCTCAACAAGATCCTTGGCCCGGTGACTTCCCTTCAGAACCTGCTTCAGAGAATAGATGGAGCTGTTGTCTTCCGGCAGGTCGTCAATGGCCAGTTCCGTATTTAACATGATCGATCCCAGAATATTGTTAAAATCATGGGCAATCCCACCGGCCAGGGTGCCGATGGCTTCCATCTTCTGCACATGATGGAGTTTTTTCTCCAGCCGGATCTTCTCTTCTTCTGCACGAAGACGGTTGGTAATATCCGTGATAATGGAAATAAAACCAATAATATTTCCGTTTTTATCTTTTTTATAATTCCAATCCGACTGTGTGTTAATGATGCGGCCGTCTTTAGTCAGACACCGGTTTAGAAAAGGAATACGGGTCGGCTGCTCCCGGACAAGCGTGGCCAGGAATTCTTTCATCTCCTGTTTTTCCCTTTCCGATATCAGAAGATCAAAGAGAGGTTTTCCGATCAGCTCCCCGCTTTCGTATCCCAAAATATTGTATAACGCGGAATTGGCAAATGTTATTACTCCCTTTGTGGTGATCTCCTGAATTCCATGAGGTATGGTTTCGACCAGTGTCCGATACCGCTTTTCACTTTCGCGCAGCGCTTCTTCCACCCGTTTTCGGTAGGTGATATCAATAGAGGTAATAATCGCACCGCCGGGAAAAGGAGATATCCGGATATGAAGAAACCGTCCGAAATACGCCTGATCCGTGAACTCTTTCGGGACACCGGATTTTATACACTCCCTTAATTCGTGGAGCATGTCGATCTTATGTTTCCCGGCATAATCCTTATACATGATATCACCGATATTCGGCAGCCGGCTGTCGGATTGTCCTTTTGCCAGATTGTAACCGGTGATCCGCAATTCATTATCGACAATAACAGTCTCGATCGGATTGTTTTCAAAAAGCGCACGATATCGCTCTTCACTCTCCCGGAGGGCTTTCTCGATCCAGTTCCGTTCCTCGATCTCTTTTTTCAGTTTTTCATTTGCCTGAAGAAGCTCAATGGTTCTTTCATTCACATGCTGCTCCAGTTTTGCATGTGCCTTGCGAAGCTCCTCCTCTGCCTTCTTCCGGTCGGTCAGATCCCTTGCAAAACTGTTGATACCGGTCAGTTGACGATTCTTGTCATATCGGAAATTGATAGCCCAAAGCATATGGTGTACGGAATTGGTGCTGAAATTGATCTGGCGTATCTCATAGTTCACATTGCGTACCTGATTGCTGATCCACCCTTGAAAATCAAGTATCGCCTTATCCCGATCCTCTGCGTGAATAAATTCAAACATGGATCGGCCGACACACTGCTCCATGCCGACACCAAAAATTCTTTCCGCCACATGATTCACGTAGATAAAATTCCCATTTCCATCCAGTTTTGCGATCAGGACATCTGTTTCTTCAACAAGCTCCCGGAACCGGGCCTCACTTTCCTGCAACGCCTCCTCAGCCTTTTTCCTCCACACCATCTCCCTCTGTAAAACAGCATGAGAATCCAGTTGATGGACAATTGTTTTTTCCATAATCAAAACCTGTTTTTAATAAATATATGGGAAGTCGCTGATTAATCAAAATCAAAAAATCGAATCCCTGGTATGGAGAATCCAGAAAAAAACCAGACAACAGCGCAAGCATGTATTACCGAAAAGGACTTGAAATCAAAGGCATTTCACAATTCTGAAGGTAAGCATGCTCTGATACAATACGGATTCTGCTGCCTGTCTAAAAATTGCAGAGAACATACCATAAACACTTTCTGATATCAATATTGCTTCGATACAAAATGGAATCGCATTTCATCCAATATCCGCGGAAGTTCCTCAACCAGATACAAAGGAAGCGACAAGATCATGTAGGATGCGGGGCGACTACCGGTGCCCGTCCGGACTGCATATGTGACATCCTGAATATTCGGAGGATTGAGATTGAAACGCACGCACAGACCGGCATTTTTGTTTACGGCAATCTGTTGCAGGGATTTGAGCGTACCGCTCTTACCGGCTTTGACTTCCACTGGAACAACCTGATTCCCACTTGCTACGACATAATCGACTTCTGCGTTGGCGGATTTTTCCTCCCGCAGCCAATAGGTCAGCCGGGGTGGTTCAAACGGATTCAACAAGTGCTGCCCCACAAACTGTTCCGCCAGTCTGCCTTCATTAACAAGCGCCTGTCCATCCAGGGCCTGCAATGCAATCCAATCCAGTCCGGAGAGATAGGCAACCATGCCCACATCCATAAACAGCAGCTTATAGACATTTTCATTTATATCGGCCATCAGCGGCACGCCGGAACAATGACTGTGAAATACCTGATGACATACACGGGCCTTGACCAGCAGGTCGATGGCGGCTTTCACCTCCCGGGATTTGTCTTCTTTGGAGATATTGCTGTATTTAACCTTCCGCCCGATAATTCTGGGGATCTGCCGAAACACTTTTTGCAGTAAAACCAGATCTTTTTGTTTGGTATATTTCGAAAAATCATCCTGATACGTCTCGGCAATGGAACGATGGATGGCGGTGACTTCCGGTAAAGCGTTTTCTTCCACAAATGAATTGACCGCTTCCGGCATGCCGCCCACAAACAGATATTCCCGCTGGCGTTTGAGCAATTTTTGATGCGCGGTTACGGGGATGGTCTGACTCATGTGAAACCCGGAAAGATGGGGTATCAATCCAGGCTCAACCGCCGTTAAAAATTCCCTGAAAGTCATGGGTCCCAGATGATAATATTCGATTCGACCCACCGGCATGGAAAAATGAAGGTCCGCCAGAACAAATTCCAGCAGGGAGCCGGCGCAAATGACCGGAAGATCCGGCCGATTTTCATAAAAATATCGCAACGCCTGGATGGCATGCGGCGTGGCCTGAATTTCATCCAGAAACAAAACAGAACCGGGTGTGTTGATGTTCCTTCCCACCAGGGCGTCCAGCTCCCGGATAATATCATCCATATCCAAAGACTTGAAAATCGTGTCCAGATACAAATGCTGTTCCAGGTTGATCTCGTTTAAAATCAGACTATGATTTTGCGCAAATTTACGCACCAGGGTGGATTTGCCGACCTGGCGGGCGCCCCTGAGCACCAGCGGCTTTCGGCGTTCTTTCCGATACCAGACATGCAGATAAAGTTCAGCGATTCGTTGAAGCACGATTAAAACAACCCCCTTTTTTGACCAAATAATTATCAAAAAAAGGGGTTGTTTGTCAAGTAGACTTCCGGCTGTTTTTATCGTTTTTATAGAAGAATACTTATTGCAGTTTCAATTCTATGAGAAATAATCAATCGTCCTGTAGGATGGAAGTTTCAGCAAATCCGTGTTCGCCTCATCGGCATTTTCTTCCCGGGAAAGGGCTTTTTCAAGCATTCGGGTGATCAGATCCGGATTTTGGTGAGTTGCGTCCGAAGAAACAGACTCAATCGGTTCCTGCAATGCCAGGAAAATATCTTTGAATAGATCAAGCGGTTTTTCAAACAAGGCAAACCCTTGATGATCTGCAAGTTTTTGTACATCTTCCATCATGGTTCCCAGGTAGTTCCCGGATGCGGGTTGAGCTGTTTTTGTATTCTCATAGGCTGGAACCTGGGTTTCAGGACTCATATAAGCAGCATACGCGCTTCTTTCATACTTCAGATCCAGTGAAAATCCGGAAAGCTCATTAGAATTATAACCCATTTCTGTGGCTTGAGATAACGCGTCCTGAAAATTTCCGGAATAAAACGTATCAGCCAGGGTAGTGATTTCACCGATCAGATCGGATATGGCGTTCAATTCCTCCGGGTCCAACTCGCCCTGAATCGAAAAGGAGAGAAAATCATCTGTGGAATCTGAAATCTGTTTCCCCCTGATACTCCTGCCTTCATCTTCATATTGATAACGAACCAATTCGGACATCGTATCGGTATTGATTTCAATCTTCACCCGATCGCCATCCTTTGTCAGAATCTCCAGATTGAGTTCCCTTGATTCACTCTCACCTTGCATTTCAAGCATATCTTCGCTTCCCTGCCGAAGTGCCGGTTGATTTTTCCGCAAGGATTGAATCCCTTTTTTAATGAGCTGATCCGCTTCTTCAACGATCTGAATCGACTGTTCCCGCAAAACTGATTGTGAAAGATAGGATACGGTTTCCTGTAACCCTTTACTGACGCCGTTTTCAACCGTATTCAGAAACTGCTGTTTTGCCTCATCAACGACCGGCTGCATGTGGATCTCTTCTGCCAAGGCTGCCTGAATCGGAGCTGTTGACATCTCTGCCGGTTCGTTCAATTCCTCCATCTGAACAGCCTGGGCAAGTTCGCTTTCAGGCACGCTCGTATCCTCTGCCGGAGGAATCGTCGGAGCCTCGATATTGGCAACCTGCTCCTGTATCCGGTTCAATAGGTTTCCGGCAAAACCATCAGGAGTGTCTGTGTTTGAATAGGGAAAAGGGCTGGCTGCATTTTCAAACGAGATCACCCCGGTCAAAGCTTCTTTCAGATTTGAAAAAAAAAGATCCAGCGCTTTTGATGGATCAGAAGAGCTATCCAGGCTGATGTACTGGACCTCAATCATTTCAATGGATGTATATGAATAGATTTTATTTTCCTGGATAGAATTCTGTTTGTCCAGTCCGGTTTCATTCAAAGTCCATGCCTGCTGAGGGCATTGAAATGGACAGCTTTCGATATTCTGTATCATTTGTGTTTCTCCCTGTTTTCAAAAAAAAATTGCCTATCAATGGAATTAAAACAGGATGCCTGAATCGGCATGGCATGGGAACCGTTTTAAAAAGGCTTTTTACTTGTATCGACTGTTTGATCAAAAGACTTGAATTATTTTACCGGAAAAGCAATAGATGCAGCTTGCAAAATTTATTGAATCTGAATATCTAACAAAATGTTTGGTTGAAAACAGACGGTAACGCGGTCTATGTGTAATCAAAACTGTTGAATAAAACAATACAAGCGAGGATATGTTTGGCAACATTTTTATATTATTTCAAATTTGTACCTGTTCTTGTTGCAGGTGTGCTTCTGGGGCGATGGTTTGATCAGGAACGAAAAGAGCTGAAGGCAAAAGGCAATCCATGGTATACAGCATGGTCAACCGCTCCGGGTATTATGATCATCATCATTCTGTGCATGCTGATCGCCTTTCGTATGTTCATCCGTTTTTCCTACTGACATCAAAAAAAGGATGTTCCAAAAAACCTGATCCGGCAACCCGATGGCTCGGCAACCTGCCAACCTTGATTCAATTTTATGGAAGAAATACAACCAAAAACCGGAAACCTGGAACCATCGTTCCTGGCTACGCTGGCCATCATCGGGATCTGCACCACCTTTGGGGCCAATACCGTGTTTGTGAAAATCACCCTCTCCGGAATGGGTGCGTTTACAACAGCGGGTTCACGCTTCTTTATTGCTTCCATGACCATCACTTTATGGGCTCTTCTGACCGGACGGCCGATTTTCATCAAAAGAACGCAGATCAAAGAGATGTTGATCGTGTCTGCTATTTTTATCTGCCAGCTTGGCCTGTTTAATCTCGGACTGAGTCTGACCTATGCCTCCCGTGGTTCCCTGATTATCAATCTGCAACCGTTTTTTGTTCTCATCCTGGCACATTTTTTTATTCCTGGTGATTCGTTTACACCCAAAAAGCTGGTTGGAATTCTGTTGGGATTTGCCGGTGTTACCGTCATGTTTCTGGAAAAAGATGGAATCTCCTCGGATTTGCGATCCGGTGATTTCCTGATGCTGGCATCGGTTTTTCTATGGGCCATCAACGCCGTCTATACCAAAAAGATCATATCCGGATTTAAACCCTTTCAACTGGTACTGTATCCGGGCATCCTGTCGGTTCCTTTTTTCTTCCTGGCCGGTTATTTATGGGATACGCCGATGTTTGGAACGATCGACCTGAAAGTTTTCGGATCGCTTGTGTACCAGTCCCTGATCACCGCCTCTTTTGGATTTGTTGTCTGGATCAACATGCTGCAAAAATATGGGGCTGTCACACTTCATTCCTATATTTTTATCATACCGATTTCCGGGGTTCTGCTGGGAGGATTTTTATTGGACGAGCCGGTCGGCACAGTCAACATTATCCTGGCATCATTATTCATTGTTGCTGGAATCGTCATTGTTCATTCCGATTTCTCTTTTGTACGAAGAAGACTTGGATGGTAAGCCATGATCAGGCTGGAATGGATATGGTAAACCGGCTGCCTTGCCCGGGTTTGCTCTGAACCGAAACATCACCCCCATGAGACAGCACAATATGTTTGACAATGGCAAGTCCAAGACCGGTTCCGCCCAGTTTCCGGCTTCGGGCCTTGTCCACCCGGTAAAACCGCTCAAAAAGCCGCGCATGATGTTTTTCTTCAATACCGATTCCATGGTCCTGAATATGAATAAGAATCTTATCTCCTGCCAATTCCGCTTCCATCTCCACATCACTCTCTTTTTCACTGTATTTGATCGCATTTTCCAACAGGTTGACTACGGCTTGCTCCATCATGGTACGATCAATCTGTGCAGTAAGATCCTGCGCGCAGGTGTAGGTGATATTGATGTTTCGTTCATTGGCAATCCCCCGGCAATGTTGAATGGATGACTGAATCAGATCCTCTATTTTATGGGTTTTGCGGTCGATCTGCTGAATTTCATCTTTCCGTTCAATCCTCGAAAGATGCATCAGGTCGTCAATAATCGCCGTCAAACGATCCACATGCTTGTCAATGATCGTCAGAAACCGTTCCGAGTCCTCTGCACTTTCCAACCCTCCGAAACGCAGCGTTTCGACAAACCCTTTAATCGCGGTAAGCGGCGTTTTGATTTCATGGGACACATTGGCTGCGAAATCCCGGCGCATATTTTCCAGACGCCGAAGCTGGGTAACATCATTCAAAACAATCAGTACACCGATATTGACATCTACCGGATTCTTCAACACCGTGCATTTGATATTCAGGATTCTTTCATTTCCATTTTGAAAAAAAGAGACATCCTCCTGTCTGCGTTCACCGGTTTCAATGGCCGTCTCAATCAGCTTGTTCAGATGACTGTTTCTGGAAACCTCATAAATGCTTCCTCTAGGCGTTGTGGCCGGATCTGCATCGAGCATAGAAAGCGCTGCCTTGTTGATCGTGATAATTCGCTGATCACGGTCAACCCCGACCACCCCTTCCGTCATACTGGATAGAACAGCTTCATATTCATTCCGTTGATTCTTAACGGTTGCTATCCTGTCTTCCAGCTCAAACGCTGTCCGGTTCATGACCGAAGCCAGATTGGCCAGTTCAAGGATGGATGGTTCATGAAGACGATGGCTTAATTCACCTTGCGCGAATTTCATGGCTCCTTTTCTCATCTCTTCGATAGGCCGGCTGATCCGCCGGGACATGAAAAGGCTGATCACGGATGCTAGAACAGCGATAAAAAAACCAACAAGCATCACACGGGACTGCACGACTTCAATTGTACTGATAATCGACGTTATGGGTATGGACACCCGAACAACAGACACAACACGGTTATCCAGAAAAAGTGGAAGTGAGACATACATCATCTGCATTCTGAGTGTGCTGCTCTTCCTTGTGGAGGAACCGGATTTTCCTTCCAGTGCTGTCAGTATTTCAGGCCTGTTTTTATGATTTTCCATTTTTGCAGGGTCTTCTTTTGAATCACCGATCACGATCCCGTCCGGTAAAATGACGGTTATGCGGGTTTCGGCGGATGCCCCGACAATTTTACAGAATTGATCGATGCGCTCCGTATCCAGTGGATTCATATGCTGCATAATCTGATATTTGATCAACTGACTGCGGATCATAAGATCCTTTTCCATATTGTTCAGAAAAAACTGCTGTATATAATTGGATGTGTAGATCGATACAATCAGGAGAGAGATAAAAACAACCACCAGATAGGATGGATAAAGCTGCCAGATAAGTCTTATTTTCTTTTTCATTTTTTCTTTTCAGTAAACCGATATCCAACTCCCCTTACGGTTTCAATATATTTACCATAGGGGCCAAGTTTTTTCCGAAGTCCAACAATCTGGACATCCACGCTGCGGTCTGTGACTGCATATCCTTCTCCTCGGACTGCATCCACAATCTGATTTCGTGTAAACACCCATCCCGGATACCCGGCAAGGAAATGCAGCACCTGAAATTCAGTAAAGGTAAGAGGGAAAACCTGCCCGTCCGCCGCCACCTCTCTCTTCCCGGAATCGATCACCAGCTCATGGGCTTTTAACACATATTCATTTTCTTCCGGCTTTTTGTCCTTTCTCCTCAGAACCGACTTTACTCTTGCAGCAAGTACCCTGGGAGAAAACGGTTTGGTGATATAATCATCCGCACCGAGTTCGAGACCGGTAACCACATCTGCTTCCTCTCCCTTTGCCGTAATCATGATAATGGGAATATTTTGCGTTTTGGGATCTTTTTTCAACCTTTTTGCGACCTCAAGGCCATCGATCCCGGGAAGCATCAAATCAAGCAAAATCAGGTCAAAATCAAAAGAATGGCTTCTTTTCAGGGCATCTTCCCCGGAATCGGAACAGACCACCTGATATCCTTCCCGGCGCAGGTTGTAATTCACCAGTTCCAGGATATCCTCTTCATCATCTACGGCTAATATTGTTTTCGACATTTTTTCCTGCCCATAATTTAAAATGAAATAGATCTTTCCGGTTTGACTTCACGGCAAACCTATACTTTCGCATGGCGAACAATCTCTCCTTCAATCAGATAGATCACCTCTTCTGCAATATTGGTCGCATAGTCTGCCAACCGTTCCAGATGGCGTGAAACCAGCAGCAGATTGATCAGATATCCATGGCTGTCTGCATGGGCATCGGCCATGGCTGCTTTGATTTCATCATAAGCCTGCCTCTGAATCAGATCCACATCATCATCCATCACCAGAACGCGGAAAGCCAGATCCAGGTCCAGATTCACCAGCGCGTCCAGACTTTTCTTCAGCATCTCCTGGGATTTTTGAGCCATCACCGAGTAGTCAAAAACAAAGGAGTATTTCTTCTGTTTTGCGATTATGGCTACCCGCTGGGCGATATTCACCGCCTGATCCCCAATACTCTCGAGGTCACTGTTGATTTTGATAACGGCAATCAAAAACCGGAGGTCGACGGCGACCGGCTGATACAAGGCCAGAATTTTCAGACACTCTTCTTCTATATCCACTTCCATTTCATCTACTTCATGGTCTGAATTGACTACTCTTTTCGCCAGCTCCGCATCTTTGGTCTCGATGGCCAGCGCCGCCAGACGAACACGATCTTCAACCATTGCGCCAAGGGTTAAAATCGATTTTTTAATTTTTGAAAGCTCTTTCTGTAAATGTATGGTCATATTCTGTTCCTCAGGATCATCCAAAGCGTCCGGTGATATAATCTTCGGTCGTTTTCAGTCTGGGCCGGGTAAAAATGGTATCGGTCTCTCCCACCTCAATCAGCTTTCCCATATAAAAAAAGGCAGTCACATCCGATACCCTTGCAGCCTGCTGCATGTTATGGGTAACGATAATAATCGTGTACTTGTCTTTTAATTCGTGGATCAGCTCCTCAATCTTCTGTGTTGCGATCGGGTCCAGTGCCGAACAGGGTTCATCCATCAACAGAACCTCCGGTTCAACTGCCAAAGCCCGTGCAATGCACAATCGCTGCTGCTGACCGCCGGATAGACCCAGTGCAGAGTCATGCAGCCTGTCCTTGACCTCGTTCCAGAGCGCTCCTGATCTTAGACTCTTTTCAACCCGTTCGGCAATCAGATTTTTATCTTTCACTCCCTTGACTTTCAATCCATAGGCGACATTTTCAAAGATTGTCTTGGGAAAAGGATTGGGTTTCTGAAACACCATTCCAATCCGGCTCCGGAGATTCACCACATCCACAGAAGGCTTATAAATGTCTTCTCCATCCATGCAGATCTCACCATCCACACGAATGCCTGGAATCAGGTCATTCATTCGATTCAGACAGCGAAGAAACGTGCTTTTCCCACACCCGGACGGGCCGATCAGGGCCGTGGCCTGGTTTAATTTAAAATCCAGGGAGATCTCCTGAAGGGCTTTAAACCCGCCATAATAAAAATCTAGATTTCTGGATGTAATTTTATACGCTTGTTCCATTTTTTCATTTCCGGTTCATCGCTGTTCATCTATTTAAATCTGCCTCATTTTTTTCCGAAGCCGTGAACGAAGAATGATTGCAGTCAAATTCATGCCAAGTACCAGAGCGATCAGAACAAGTGCCGTCCCATACTGAAGCGGTCTGGTGGTTTCAATTTCCGTCCCGGCAGTAGCCAGAACATATATGTGGTAGGGAAGCGCCATGACTTCATCAAAAATGGATTCCGGCAGATTGGGTGAAAAAAATACAGCCGCCGTAAACATGATTGGTGCGGTTTCACCGGCCGCTCTGCTGATCCCTAATATACCTCCGGTCAGTATCCCGGGCATTGCCGCAGGCACCACCACCCTGAAAATGGTTTGGAGTTTTGTGGCACCGAGCGCAAGCGAAGCTTCCCGGTATGTATCCGGTACGGATTTCAGTGCCTCCTCTGTTGAACCAATAATCACCGGCAAAGACATCGCACCCAGCGTAAGCGCTCCGGCCAGAATGGAAACTCCCATTTTCAGATAGATCACAAAAAAAGCCAATCCAAATAATCCGAAAACAACAGAAGGAACACCGGCGAGGTTGCTGATTCCAAGACGGATAATCCGGAGCGTTCGTCCGGGTTTTGCATACTCATTGATATAGATTCCGGAAAATACGCCGATTGGAAACGCAACCGCCATGGCGCCGATACAGAGGCATACTGTTCCGATAATACAAGGGAGAATTCCCCCCTTGGTCATGGAATCCATCGGCGGCTGAGTCAGAAAAGTCCAGTTGATGGCCTTCCATCCGTTTGCCAGAATAAAATAGACAATAATTACCAGCGCCAGACCGTTGATTGCAGCGGCAGAACGGAAAAGCATGAAACAGAAAGATTGCGTGATTTTCTTTCTGAGACGGATATAATTGTTTCCGGTGCTTTCAACTGTAAAGGATTTCAAAGGGTTGCATCTCCTACTTGTCTGTATTTATTCGAGATATGATCTGCAATCAGGTTAAATGAAAAGGTAAATACAAACAGTACAATTCCGATTGCAAAGAGCGCGTAGTAATGATCTCCCCGATAGGGCGCCTCTCCCATTTCCGCAGCAATGCTTGATGGAAGAGGCCGGACCGGATCAAATACAGATCCTGGTACCATGGCCGCGCCTCCGGCTACCATCAGAACGACCATGGTTTCTCCGATCGCCCTGGACATGCCGAGAATGATCGCCGTACTGATACCGGATATGGAAGCCGGAATGGTCACCCGGATAATGGTGTCTAATGATGTTGCTCCCAATGCGAGAGATGCCTCTTTCAGGCTTACCGGAACACTGTAGATCGCATCCTCGGATATGCTGCAGATTGTCGGAACTGACATAAAGGCAAGCATGAAGGCGGCATTGAACATATTCAATCCAGTTGCGATATTGAATGTTTCCTGTAAAAACGGTGCAACAACCACCATCCCGAAAAAACCAATCACAACCGAAGGCAGGGATGCCAGCAGTTCCACTATGGGTTTCACAATTTCCCGGAACCGATAGGAAGCAATCTCCGCAAGGTAAATTGCTGTGAGTACTCCCAGCGGAATGGATATCAGTGCAGAAAGGAAGGTCACCGATAGAGAACCGAAAATCAGCGGGAAAATGCCAAAATCCGGTGGCTCTGCGGTCGGATACCAGTATTCTCCAAACAGAAAATCCTTTGGGCTGATTTTCTGGAATATGGGTATTCCCTCAACAAATAAAAAAAGCGTAATCATAAAGAGAACCGCTATGGAAGCTGTCGCTACCACTAAAAAGAAATAACTCATGAAGCGATCTTTATGTTTCTGGCTGAAAATCATCTATTCTGCCTGCTTGTTTCTGTGTAGACGCTCATCTGATCTGTTCCGGCAAGTCCGGCAGGATTCCTTTTCCTGCCAGCCTCACCAGACAGACAATTCATTAATAAAGAGGAACAAAGCCGGCATCTTTTACCAATTTCTGGCCCTTTTCCGGATGCTGTACATAATTGATGAATTTGGCAATGTCATCCATCGGCCATTTGTTGGTAAACATATACAAAGGTCGGCTGATGGGGAATGAACCGTTTAACGTGGTCTCTGCCGATCCAACAACCCCGTTGACCGTAACCGGTTTCAAATCATCGTTGATATATCCCACACCCACATACCCGACGGCGTTTTTATTTTTTGCAACTGCCTGGGCAACGGCACCGTTTGAAGCCTGAAGCAGGGCACCGGGATACACTCTTTCCTTCTTCAACACCTTCTCTTCCCAGACTTCATAAGTTCCAGAGGAGGTATCTCTTGAGATTACAACGATTGGCTGGCTGGGCCCGCCCACCTGATTCCAATTCTTGATTTCACCTTTATATATGGCCTTCAATTGGTCCAGTGTGAGATCTTTGACTGTATTGGACGGATGAACAACCGGGACAATACAATCATATGCAACGGCAAACGGCACCGGATAGAAGCCCTTGGTCACAGCGAGCTGAACTTCATTGTCCTTGATAAAACGGGAGCTGTTTGCAATATCCGTGGTTCCGTCAATGATGGCCTTGATTCCGTTTCCAGACCCACCGCCGGAAATGGAGATGCTGACGTCCGGGTTTTCTTTCATATAGGCTTCTGCAACCTTCTGCGCAACCGGCAAAACCGTGGTGGAACCCTTGATCACGATATTCCCTGCCCAGGCCATGCTGATACCTGCAAAAAAGATCAGCGCCGTTGTCATGATGACCAGTTTATTTCTTTTTTTCATTTTTCCCTCCTGAAATCGTTATGGGTTGTACTGCTGATTCGATAAAGCTGGGGGAAAAATAGCTCTCTTTTATTAGATTTGTGTTAGAAACAAATTATTTTTGTGTTAAAAAAACGGTTGAAGACCATTGAAGGTTATCTGCTTTTCAGGATTGCATAATCGCCAATATATTGTACTTAAAACAAATTATATCGATATTTGAAATTGGTTAGCAGGGATATACATACGGCCAAATGAGAATCCGCATGGAACAGGTGAAATACCTGTTCCATGCCATATAAAAAGTGTCAAACCGTTCTGGGAAAACGATATTTCAGGTTATCGCCTTTTGAGAAATATACCCCTTTATTTTTTCAGGCAGTTTACCATTCACATCTTCAAACTCCAGATTCGGAAGTCCACCCCACAGATTGGCAGCATGGCAGATCACCGGATCGGTTCTCACAGAACTGATGGTAACCGGATCATAGGATTCTGAGTTGTACCACTGCCGGGTACCCCAGATGTGCCAGACAAAGCCCCGGTTCAAAGTCGAAGGAATCCATGTATAAGGATCATTAAGCCCGGAAAGCTCACCTTCCGGCGTTTCAAATTCCCGGTTCCACATCAGCCACCCCAGTGCAGCCATATCGTGCGCCAGCAGGGATTCTGAAGCAAACACCAGCCCGGTTTCCGGCTCTGAAACATATCCCTCATCCGGCCCTTTAGTGGAAAGCACCTTGGTCGCGACCGAAAGCGTCAGTCTCAGTTTCTGACGTAACACAGTTGTATCGTTGATTTCCGCAATTTTTTCAAAAAAACTCCCCGCATCCCGGTGCATCTCCAGCCGGCTGTCATCCCGCAGCCAACCAACAGCCGCCTTTAATCCCAGTGTAGTTCCGGCAAGAATATGCCGGCTGACACGGGGAAGCAGCACCACATGATCTACGGAATTCAGGATGTTGGGAAGAATCAGCTCCCCTTTCCAGTGACTGCTGTTCACGGTCCGGAAACCGGAATACTCGTCATATCCAGCTTCTTCAAAATAATGAACCGATGCTCCGGAGTCAATGGCTGCATCATGATGTCCAACGGTCTTCATAACTTCCCGGCTGGAGCCGTCCTGATCATCCTTTTCATGGTACACCGTCATCACACCGGATTTGTCGCCGACAATCACCTTTCCGGCGCCTTTTTCCAGAAGCAGCAGGGTCATTCCGCGAATGGCAAGGGGGGACGTGGTAGCCGGATAAGGATTGGGAGAGTTTGCAACGGTCTTCAGAAATACAACATCCCCTTTAGACAACCAGGAAAAATCGGTTGCCGCTTCAGCAACACGCTGAACCGCCTGTATGGTTTCCGTGTCTCCGAGGCCTTTTGGCAATGCCTGAATGGTGATGCGGTCTGTTTTTCCGGAATTCAATGGGGGCGCAATATTGGTCATCTGTATCTTGTTCCCTGCACACCCTGTTATCCCCATACCCATCAGACCTGCACCGGCAACTCCGGCTGTTTTCAAAAAATGACGCCTTCCCGGACAGAAATTTTTCTTGTCAAAACAGTCTAACGGTTTCATGGCATGCCTCCTGGTATAAATCGTCACAGAATTGTAAGGATGATTTCCCGGAACCCCCGAATATTATATCTGTATAAAATTTTTTCAAAGATCACAAGCGGTTTAATGTCGTGAATCCCATTTATGATTCCAAAACCGGCATTCCGGGCTTTGCAAACAGCTATTCTTTCCCTTTCAGAATCAATTTCCGCAAAAGCAGCGCCACCTGTGTTGCAGGATAGGAGGTGACGGCCCATCCGATTGCGGCCAGCATGACATACAGCATCATTTCACCGGAACCGGACAAAGAATTGGTTCTCATCAATTGCGGAGCAAGAGCCGCGCTGATCAGGATACCCATCAGAATCCTCCAGGTATCCACAGAAAACAGGATGTAAAAAAATATATACCCGATTGTAATTTTTCGTTTATTTGTCATATCCATCACAAATAGTTATTTCTGATCGCTGAACACCTGACCTGAAGACAAGGTGGTCTTTTACCGTTGCCTTACTACCATGTGTCAGCCCCTTGTTTTTTCTCTGGAGGTAACTGATTTTCGCAAAACACGAATACAATAATTGTTAAGACTGTCCCCGGTCTGTAAGGCCTTTATGACCAACGCTTTGTGAAGCTCACTCCCCGGACGTAATTGAAACTTGCCCGAATAATTTTTATCGCTTGTTGATGGGGGCAGCGGCCTTCTGTCATTTTTATATACCTCAATCCACTCCTCAACAATACGGCAAAGCCGGCGGTAAACCTGCTCCTCGTCGTCTCCGTGGCAACATTTACCGATCCATCCTGGAACAGAACCGACATAGCAGTCATTTTCATCTGACCACTCAACAATTTTCAAATAACGATCGCGATCTTTCATTATTTGACCTCCTCAATCTTCTGCTTGACTATTTTTTCCTGATACGGTTTTGCATCGTCGCCAAGTTGTCCGGAAATCGTCAAGGCAATTCCTTTCTCATGCAAAAAATTGCGATGGCTGCCATTCCCACCTCAATTTATAAATCCAGCATTTTCAGGTCTTTAATAAGTTGACGTATTTTTCTTCGCACTATTTTGGTACTACCTTTGGTACTGTGATGTCAAGCGGCTTGATTATTTTGGGTGTAATTCAGTATTGTTCCTTAAATCAAGCTGCCTGTTTTTCGTTTGTCTGTTTTTCCCAGAAAATATTCCACCAATCATTTGCTCTCAGTGCCCTTAAAAAAAGCATCGGATTAATAGTTGCAGGATGCCAAAGATAGATCTCAAAAAGGCCATTTTCGTTATCGGAAAATCACAGGGGTATCAAATCTCCGATTACAATTTTTTTTATCCGATCACAGAATTTTCGAATTTTCATGGGATATGATCAGGAAATCACAGAATGTTTTTTGTTGGCATTAAGTATCATGTTTCCGGAATTCACAAATAGAAAATCATAAAATCAATCGTCCCCATTATTTTCCCTTATCATAATCTAACCTCTGCTATGACAATAAATCATACCGAAGTTTGTTTCAAAAGGTTTCTGTGTTTGAAAATCGAATCATACAATTGCCTTTCGATTATGAACTCGAAATCTCGAATTCATTTTTCAATCTGTTAATTTGGTTCGACAATAACTCATGAATCTAAGCTTGACTTGACTTTAGCAATGAATGTAATTACAATAGTTACAAAATCAAATCAATGAAATCTCAAGGAGCAAAATCAATGGAGAATCAAATACGATCAAGGGATATCAAGTTAATCCCCATTGGAAATTCCAAAGGAGTTCGCATACCCAAAGCGCTGCTTCAAAAATATGGCCTGAAAAATTCCATATTAATAGAAGAAACAGACAAAGGACTGCTTCTTCGTAGTAAAGAAGAAGGCAAACTTTCTTGGGAAGATACCTATAAAATCATGGCTGATGAAAAGGAAAATTGGGACGATTTTGACACAACGCTTCTTGACGGCCTTGAGGATGATGATTTTGAATAGTAAAAGGTACGAAATATATTTAGCTGATCTAAACCCCACCATCGGAAGCGAAATAAAAAAAATACGCCCCGTGGTCATAATCAGTCAAAATGAAATGAATAAATATTTGGAAACAGTAGTTGTCTGTCCATTAACCTCAAAACTGCATCCATTATGGAGAACCCGGCTCCAGATTCAATGCGCGAACAAAAATGCCGAAATTGCTGTTGACCAGATTCGTACCATCAGCAAGCAAAGATTGAAACAAAAACTTGATAAGTTGTCCGACACCCACGCTGCCCAGTTACGAAAGCTCATAACGGATATGTACGGGGAATAATCATTTACTCAAATCGATCCCATGGTTTTTTCCTCAATGATATTGTTCAAGGTCGACTCTAAGCGCATCACCTTCCACGTTTTCATTTGTTCTCCTCTTCTTCAAGGCATCCTATCGCATGGTGTCATTTTGGGTGATCAACTGTTTTGAGCTAAAGTTTTAACCTTCTCTATTTTTTGAACATATTCTTTGATGTCGCATTTCCTCTCAAGCCCGGCAGCGTTCATATACCGGACTTTTCCGAAGATATCCCGTTCCTTCCATGCCCGGTCATGGACGCCGAATATCCAGGCAACACCGGCAAAGGAATTTGCATCCCTGCCGTCCAGAAAATACTTATTGTTCAATAGCAGGGTCGTTTGAAACGCCGCCTCGGGAGTGGCGGACCACTCCAGAATTTTTTTACCCCAGTACATGCGCATGTAATTGTGCATGAATCCAGTGAATTTCATCTCCTCCATGGCTGCATTCCAGTATGGGTCGTGTGTTCTTGCCTGCTCCAACTCATTGATATTATATGTTCTGGGACGATGATCTTTTTTGTGATCTTTCAGCGTTTTTTGGGCCCACTCGGGCAGGCAGTTGTATGAGTCGTAATTCAAAGTGAAATGTATAAAATTTGCAGCAAGTTCCCGGCGCACGATCAGTTCTTCGAGAAAAGCGTCTTTTGTTGCCTGATGAATTTCAGGATCAGGAGTTTTTTTATTTTGAATTTGAAGGGCCAGGTATACAGGGGAGATGTGACCGAAATGCAGGTATGGGCTCATGCAGGACGTGTCGTTGGTCTGGGGCTGGTTGCTGTTTTGGGAATACTTTTCCAGGCTGTCTTTTAAAAACAGATTAAACCTTTTTTGGGCGTGAGAAAACCCGCCATGAAAAAAACGGGTGACCGGCCTGATGGCGGTGTCAATTTCAAGGTTACCCAAAAGCGTTTCCATTTTATGGTCATCAATGGATTTACTGTTATCCGCCAGAATATTTTTCATATTCAATTCGGGAATTTCGATAGAAAGAGAGGATGTCCGGAGCGGAACTTTTTCCACAGGTCGAAGAAACCGGGTAAGGTGCTTTAGAATTTTTGGCCGGATGGTGCGTGCGGCATATTCCGCCTTTTCTGAAACCGTTTCAACAGGCACCACCACATCGCTTTCAACCTGGGTGAGGGGGCAGGCCGATTCTCTGGCAACATTGAATCGCCATTGTTTCTGGATGCGCGTATACCCCCGATCACAGATGATTTCAGAAGCATGCTTTCCTGCTTCCAGCGCTGCCCGGTCGGGGTCGGCGTTTACGATGAACATCCGGATGCCTCTTGATTTTAATGCGGCCATGGTATCAAAAAGCCCCTGGAGCATAAAGGTGTAGTGCCTGAGGTTTGCCTCCGGATAGCAAGTGGTGAGACCGAAGACAATGACAAGGGGCTTTTTTGTCTCATTGGCCCTGATTATCGCATATTCGAGTGCGGGGTTCCAGTCTGCCCTCTGGGACTGCTGCATCCAATACAAGACAAATTTTCCCTTTTGAAGCAAACGGTTATTAAGGCTTTTGATTCTCTCAGGTTCAATGGGATTTGTCATGCTTTCGCCCTATTCGGAAACGGTTTTAAATTTTTCCCTGGGCGCTCCGCAAACCGGACATTTGTCCGGAATATTCTTGTCGGTCACGTATCCGCAGACCTGACAGACATTATAGGCGGAAACCTTTTCCTTGATCACGTTATAGATAGCCCGCTCATAAAGCTTGGCATGATAACTTTCCGAATCCCTGGCATGACTGAAGGCAATGGCCGCTGCCCGTTCGCCTTCATCCTCGGCGTCCTTGATAAAATCCGGATACACGTTTTCGCTGATGTTTTTTTCCCGCTGAAAGGAATTCTCAAGATTCGTATCCGTGTCCTTAACCACCAGGTCTTTTGCCAAATTCAAATTGTGTGTGGCATGAACCCGCTCGGCCTCGGCAATGGCCCGAAACAGCAAAGCGATCTGGGGAACTTCTTCTTCGTCGGCTTTTTCCGCATACGCCAGCAGTCGAAAATAGGCTTTTGCCTCGCCCACAAAGGCATTATACAAATTTTTTTGCGTCTTTTCCTTCATACATAAACTCCTTCGCAGATAAAATGGATATGTTGAAAAATTTTATTGTTAACCGTCCATATCATCAAATGCCCATAAGATCAAACAACGCAATTTTGATGAAACCGTTAAAACTCAGATTTCAGACCCCTTGTCTCATTCCATGGACATGTATTTGCGGCAAAACTCCGCGGTGATGGACCAGAGCTCCGGGGTCATGCAGAGATAGGGATGGCGGGACGCCCTTTGCGGGATAGTAGCAAAATATACGAATCATTTATTCCAAATACCCGAATACCAAATGCAAGAATAACAAGTACCGCTTCAGCTTCAACCGCTATTCTCGGTTGAGATTTATCATCAAAGGGACGTTGCAGACTACAGCAATCAATATAAATTCTCATTTTATGACTTTTTTATTTGCATTCACATTCAGCGTTTAGAATCTTATCAATTACCCAGCTTGAGATAATGCTATACCAGCCTGTCTTGAGCAAGTCAATATGTTAAAATTACAAAGAATTATTCTAAAATCAAGGATGATTAAAAATAATCCGGTTGAACCGGTCTGCAAGGGTTATAAATAGCTATCTATCGTATTGGTCAGAAACAGGTAAAAATTAAATCACAGGCAAAGCAGAAATTCACTACCAGGTAGAAGTGCAGTTGGGGTTTGAAAGGAGAGGTATTATTTTTTTCTTGATAATACTTATCATAGATTTTCCCGGCACTTAAAATTTTGTTATCTGCCTGTTGTCGTATTTTGTATAATTTGTAAACAACGTCCCAAAAATTCCAAAAATTCCTGAAAGTGTTTGCCGCGAGAAAAAACGCGATTGTGTTTCTTGATATGCAGAAAGAGTTTGGCAGTTTTGACAGGTACATCTGGCAGTTTGCGGGTGGAAAACCGATCGATGGCAAACGCAGGACAATCAAAGATGTCCCTGCCAAAACAGCCGAGAGCGATGCACTTTCCAGAGATCTGAAAAAAAGAGGGATGTCGTTCACCGGTTCAACCATTATGTACGCATATATGCAGGCAACCGGCATGGTGAACGATCATCTGGTTTCATGTTTTCGATATTCTGAAGTGTAAAGAAGGATCCGGATGGTCAATGGCCGCCAGACATGGCTTTCATGGCCCGTTTTGGATCGGCTTCCACTTTTTTCAGGATGTCTGCCGTTTTGGACTCAGGCAGCCATTGAATCTTGCCTGTGCCCACGTCGTAAATGGCTCCGACAACCTTGGCCTTGCCGCTCTTAACGATTTCCCTGGTGGCCGGGCTTGCCATGAAAAGATCCGTGACTCCCTGCCAGATATTTTCCTCGATGGCGTAGGGAATAATGGCATCTCCCTTTATGCCGGGATTCATCTCCATGGCGCGACGAACAGCAGGCTCGATGTTGTCTACCAGGGGCGGGATGTTACGTTCGAGCGCATGACCCTCGCCGTGTATAGCCTTGGTTACGGCTGTCACGGCCCCGCATTGCGTGTGGCCCAGAACCACGAGTACCGGTGTGTGGACATGGGCAAGACCGTATTCGATTGATCCGCGTTCGTCAAAATCGCACACATTGCCGGCCACCCGGACAACAAAAATATCCATGATGCCGGCATCGAAAATCATTTCAACAGGCACGCGGGAATCTGAACAGGAAATCACTGTGGCATAGGCATGATCTCCCTGGTTTTCGTGACCGGCCTGGATCAGCCGGGCTGCATCCAGATGGGGATGAATAGATTTCCCTTCCACGAATCTCTGGTTTCCTTCTTTCAGCATGGCGAGGGCTTCATCCGGAGCGGGTTTGGCGGCTGTTGGTGAACCGGCAGATGCGGACAAGACAAATGCAAACAGACAGAATGCGGATACTGCAACAAATCCAAGTTTTTTCATGACCTTCTCCTTTTCATCATTCCTGTTAATGTTGATTGCTGATCCCATCGATGCCTTGAACCTATCGTATGGACGGATGTACCTGTTTTTTCCGGTTTATCCTCTGAAACAAAAAATGAACCCCGGCTGTCCGGGCACGCCTCTGGGAGGCTTCCTCGTATCAATACGATCCAAAAAAAATTCTGGAATGCCGGGCACAGGTTTTGTCGGAAGTGAACAACCCGGCTCACACAATTACGGAAGTTTTACGTCATGAATGGGATAAGACTTTGCTTTTCAGATTTGCGGTCAAATATAGTTGAAAACTGCTTTTGTGTCAACAGCATTGTATATGCTTACCAGGTGCATCATAATACGCCGGGAGTGAAAAAAACCTTTTCAAAAAGATGATATTATTATATAAGTAAATAAATAAAAGGGTCATAAAAGGGTCAAGTCTGCTCTTGACTCATTTGACGACCCCTTCTTCATTAACCTTCGGCTCGGCGAACTAGTACAGGGACTTGCACCCTGTCAGTTACGTACCATGCCTGCCTGGCACATACGCGCCAGCCAACCTGCCAAGAAAGTGCATACCACGCTCAGCCGCCGCGATTCCTGTGGCCAGGTTGAGCGAGCGGACAGGGGGCGCGCTTTGCGTTTTTATATTTTTTGTTCCAGACAGTAATAGAATATAGGTATCATTTGCTCCAAATACCAAATGTAAAAATATAAAGGGCCATAAATCCAATAGTTGTTACGCGGCAACAGGAGAATAGTAAAGAGCCATAAGCTGATTATTGCGCAAGGCCAATGTTGCGTATGTTCGCCCGTCGTTGTCACAAAACTCTACTTCAAATACACCATTATCAAGAATTTCAACTACGGTGCCCACTTGGCCTTTCACCAAACCGCGTTCTTCCAAATCCCCTGTTAAAGCTACAACATCCAATAATTTAATTTCATCTTTCATGATTTCCTCCTATTTAACGAAGCAAGTTGTCAATCTTGGTCGAATCTCACCATGTTTGATAATCCAACTTGTTCGGACGAAAGCTTTCTTGTCATTGTATTCAATTTCGACATCAACCGTGTATCTCTTACCAAACGCATCCGCTTCGCCCACTTCACATCCTAATATCCTGAATTCGTCTTTTTATCAACAATATCAAATCATCGGCACTTGCGCTCGTCATTCCCAAAACACTCTGAAAAACACGCGCTTTGTGCTTTCCCCTCGGATGCTCGGGATTGAGACAATAATCAAAGATTTTCTCAGTATCTATGATCGCCATATCTGCGTTTGGCAATTTCAATGTTTTTCCCCTTTTTGCTAAGACAGAATCATCTATTCACAGGTCAAGCTTTTAACCTGATATTTTCGCAATAAACCGTCTGAAAACAGGCATTTATTTATCTGAAAAAAATGCCTGATCAGTAAAAACCCAAATTTTGCCAAGGATCATCAATGATATTGATTCACAATCAAAAATCACCATATAGAAATCATGTCAATACAAAATGGTGAAGAATCACAGCAAGTTCATCAGGGAATAGCAATATTTTGTCATGATTCACCGGTTTTTCCAGTTATTCAGCCAATCCGGAAACAATCTCCTGATAGTCGGATGATCCGCGGATGTTGTTCAGATCCGGATCGGTCTGAATCAGGGAAAGGTTGTTGTATCCTTTTTCCACCGCAGACCGCAGCCAGTCGGTCGCCTCCCGGACCTTGTTCTGTTTGGAATAAAGGCAGGCAATGTTGTAATAGGCGCCGGCCAGTTCCGGTTTGATCTGTACCATTTTTTGAAAATACAAAATGGCCTTATCGTTCTCCTTTGTGACGCTGTAGTGGAGCGCCAGATGATTCAATGCTTGAATAAAATCCGGTTTTATGGAGATGGCTTTTTCCAGGTGGGGAATTGCCTGGGCTGTCATGCCTTTTCGCTGATAAAGGACTGCCAGGTGAAAATGGAAAGCAGGATTTTTTTCATTGCCTTTTCTGTGAAGCCGTTCCTGAATCTTCTTCTCATGTTCATCCGGCTTTTGGGTTTTCAGCAATGCTTCTTTCAAAAGAGTATTGGTTTCATGATCATCCGGTTTGGTCTGTAGCACTTCCAGAAAATAATGAATGCTTTCATCAATCCGGCTGTTATGAAAACACAGCCATCCCATATAGTAATAAAGCGGGGCTTTATCCTTTGCTTTTGAAAGATTTTTTCCAATGGTTTGAAGATGGGCGTCCATGCACTGTTTCTTCAGGGATTCGTCCTGCAGGAATCCAAAATCAGTTATGATGCTGTTTGCACAGTATTCCTGCATGATCCGGTTGTACCGCTGCCGCTGCTCCGGTGTTGCGTTCTGAAGATCCACCATGTTTTTCGCATGGCTGTTGAACGAAAGGCTGTATTCGGCAAAATTGAGCTGGGCATCCACATCCTGCAGGTCTGATTGCAGAATCTCTTTTGTTGTGGGACTCAGCCATCGATTCGCAGCCAGCTCCCGGTTGATCCTCGAATTGGCCGGGTCGTAGTGGATCAGTCTGGGTGCTGAAAACTCCAGGATGGAGTTGTTGTCTGTATTGACCGGGCCGTCTTTAAAAAGTTTTGGCAGATCCTCGCTTACGATCAGATGATAAAATACCCGGTAATCTGTCAGTTTCATGTTTCTGGATTTCATGGCATAGGGCAGATTCAACGCAGCAACCGATGGATCAAGCTGCTTTTTGCCGGTAAAGCCGACCAGTAAAAAATCCGGCCCCAGTTCTCCTCTTGGATCGGTTGTCACCAGGATGCTGTTTGGAAAAACCTTTGAAAAAGTCCGGCCAACCAGGGAAAAGGTGGGCCAGTCCATCTGGTAGGAATGAATCCACTGAACATAGATGCCGTCATCCTTCAGCTTGTTCTTTGCTAGATCCATAAATTCATAAGTAAATAGCGTAGCCAGTCCGGCCATCCATGGATTGGAGGGTTCGGAAATAATCACGTCATATTTTCTTTTGGTTAATTCCAGGTGGGCACGGCCATCCTGAATAATCAGTTCGGTCTTCGGATTATGAAGGACATCATAATTCCAGGGGATAAAAAAATCGCTCGCTGCAACCACCTGGTTGTTGATTTCAACCCCATCCAACTGTTTCACCAAAGGATACAGCAATGCCTCGCCCGCGGTTATTCCGCTGGCAAGACCCAGCACAAGGACATTTTCCGGGTCCGGATGAAAAAGCATGGGGAAGTGGGCCAGCAGGGTCTGGGTGAACATATCTCTCCGGTGGCTCGAAGCATCGGCCTTTCCGGAATTCAGAAGACTGTGAGTGGTTTCACCAATGGCGTCCGGAGGTGATTTCAACACGGTCGTGAATCCGCCGATCCCGTCGCCGAAATACACCAGCTCATAATTTTCCGTTCTGGAAAAAATCTCTGTCCCGTTGAAAAGCGATTCGATCCATCCGATATTTCTTTTCTGAATGTCATCAAAACGATGGTACTTTCCTTTGGAGAGCATCTTGCGATCCCAGTGGGGAAACTGATGAGCCAGAATGAAACCGATGAATATCAAGGCCAGCAGCGGAGACCATTTCAGGAAAGATGCACCGCCTTTCAGCAGGAGATGAAGGGTGATCAGCAGCAAGGTGACCAGTTGAATCAAAACGACCAGGGAGATGCTGTTTTCCTTACCCAGCAGTGGAATCAGGATAAACCCTGCACAAAAAGAGCCCAGCACTGCGCCGACCGTGTTGATGGCATAGGCAAAACCAATGGACTGCCCTGTTTTTTCCAGCGACCGGGTACAGATTTTTCCGACCAGGGGAAAAGTTGCCCCCAGGCAGATCGTTGGAATGAACATGAAGGCAAAAAGAGCAAATGTCTTGGAAATCTGAAGAAGGGCAAAGCTTTCCTTGAAATGGAAAATCAGTTTTGCAAAAAAGATCTGGCTGTTGCCCATCAACTGGCTGAGCAGAAGCGCGGAAATAGCCGCCAGAAGCTGCGTCATCATCAGAAGGGAAAGCGTGTGTCTGGTTTTATCCGCTATCCAGCCAAAGAAAATACTCCCCATGGCCAGGCATGTGATAAACGTGACCAGCACGATTGTAAACGAGTAGGTTGTCGGGCCAACGATCAGACCAAAGAGTTTCACCCAGATGACTTCATATGCCATGGCGCAAAATCCGGAGACCGCAAAAATAATCAGAGCATATATGGTTTGTCTTTTGATTGAATCCGGCAGATTCTTGTCCCACAGCATATTCATTGTATTGGGTGTGCTGGACGGCGGATCATGATGCAGCGCTTCTTTTTCCTGTCTTTTGGCGTCCCGGCTGACCAGGAGACAGATACTGCCGATGGCGACATTCAACAGGATGGCCAGAACCAGTGTGCCCCAGACCCCCAGCCAGTGAATCATCCAGAAACCGCAAAAAAGGGACCCGGCTGCGGCCCCGATCGTGTTCAGCCCGTAAAGCCGGCCCACATGGGTTCCAACCCTGGATATGCTGGTGACAAAAAACCGGCTCAACACCGGCAGGGTCGCACCCATGCAAATGACCGGAAAAATCAGAAGCAGCGAACACCCGATAAAGGTTAAAATGCTGTATCCCAGAAAATAATGAAAAAGATGATTGTAGAGCAGGGCATACAGGGGTTTAAAGGCAATCAGCAGCAGCGGCAGAACCAGCCCGTAGGCTCCGATGAAAATTTCAAGGATACCGTAAAGCCGGACAAGAGACAGTGGTTTTTGAATCCTGTCAACCGATCTGCCGGCAAGATAACTTCCGAACCCCAGTCCGCCCATGAATACGGTCAGAACAATACTGACGGCAAAAGGAGCGCTTCCGATGATTTTTACAATCATCCGCGTCCAGAGAATCTCATAAATCAATCCGGTCATGCCGGAAACAAAAAAGCAACTGAGTACCAACAGGAAAAAATAGGGCGAGGCGGGGGCTTCCATTCTTTCCGGTTGACGGGGCGGTGCTGGTTTCACTTTCTTGGGCATCTGTTTTTTCCTTAATAAGGCGTTGACGTCGAACATTCAGAACAGATAATCAGAACAACACGATACCCGTCAAGAAAAAAAGGGATTGCGGCGGATGCTGCAATCCCTTGAATCGTTCTGGCTGGGGGACAAGGATTCGAACCTTGATGGACGGAGTCAGAGTCCGTAGTCCTGCCATTGGACGATCCCCCAAGAATACGCCAAGCTACATACACAATCGTTTACTATGAGTCAATATAAAAACTTATCCCTTGTTCGATTTAATATATTCCACAGCCCTTTGCAAGCGTGAAAGCACACGATCCTTTCCCAAAACCTCGACGGTTTCAAAAATTCCCGGGCTAACGGTTTTGCCGGTTAACGCAACCCTGACCGGCTGGGCGATCTTTCCGAGTTTCTGATCCGTCGCAACCATGACGGCTGTAAATGCAGCCTCAAGATTTTTTTCTGAAAAATCAGATAGTTTTCCCAGTTCAGCCATCAGGGCCTCCAGTGCGGAAAGAAAGGGAGGGTTTAAAAATTTTTCTGCAGCCTTGTCATCATATTTAAAATCCTCCTGATAATAAAAGTCTGCGCTTGCCGCCATCTCTTCTAAGGTTTTGCTTCTGGTGTTCAGGGTCTGGATCACCTTTTCGAGATATTGATTCTTCTCCGCAGCATATCCTTTTTTTCCCAGAAACGGCAGAAGATGATCCGAAAGCTTATCCAGAGGGGCGACCTTGATATGATCTGCATTCAGGGATTGAAGCTTTTCCTGATCAAAGACTCCCGGAGATTTTCCAATATTTTTGATCGTAAATTTTTCAATCAGTTCATCCCGCGTAAAAAATTCCTGATCACCAAACGACCATCCAAGCCGGACCAGATAGTTCAGAAGCGCATCCGGAAGATATCCCATATCCCGGTATTCCGTAACAGACATGGCTCCATGCCGTTTGCTGAGACGGGTCTTGTCTTTTCCGAGAACCATGGGCACATGTCCGAAAACCGGAAGGGCTGCCCCAAACGCCTCATACAACTGAATCTGTTTCGGCGTATTGTTCACATGATCATCGCCCCGGATCACGGTATTGACGTTCATGGTGATGTCATCCACCACAACCGCGAGATTATAGGTCGGTGTTCCATCACTGCGCTGGATAATGAAATCATCCAGTTCCGAGTTCTGAAACACGATATTCTTCTTGATGATATCCTGCAGGACGGTTGTTCCGGAAAGCGGCGCCTTGAAACGGATCACCGCGCCATCAGTTTGAGACATCCCCTTTTCCCGGCAGGTTCCATCATATTTGGGTTTTCCCCCGGAAGCCATGGCCTGTTTTCTCATCTCCTCGATCCGTTCGGATGAACAGGTACAATAATAGGCATTCCCGGATTGAACCAGCTTTTGAATATATTCCCGGTAAAGATCAAACCGTCTGGATTGAAAATACGGCCCGTCATCCCAGTCAATTCCAAGCCATTCCAGTGCTTCAAAAATCGCGTCCACCGATTCCTGTGTGGATCGAACCGTGTCTGTATCTTCAATCCGTAAAATGAATTTTCCTTTTTGATTCCGGGCATAAAGCCAGTTGAATAACGCTGTCCGCGCACCTCCGACATGAAGATACCCTGTCGGACTCGGCGGAAAGCGGGTAATGATGGTTTCCATTTGAATTCCCTTCTGATTTCTGTATTATATCAAACAATCGGCATATAAAATAAATAACCGGTTTCATCTATCATACATTCATGGATAACAATAACTACAGAAATCTGCAAGGCCGGAACCCGGACGTGCTAAAATAAAAGATTGTTGACACTCAATCCTCTTTCGCATAAGAATACCCCACAAAAAAAGCTAAGTCTAATCCTAAGACCGCTTCTGTTTTTTCACTGTTTTTCCTTAGATTCCATGTTCAGGAGGTCTTCTTGAAAAAATACATATACGGTTTTGGCTGCGGAGAATCCGAGGGTGGAGCATCCCTTGTGAACCTCCTCGGCGGTAAAGGCGCCAACCTTTCGGAAATGGCCCTTCTGGGAATTCCGGTGCCGCCGGGTTTCACCATCTCGACCGAATGCTGCAACCACTTTCTCCGATCCGGCGGCCTTTACCCCCCCGAATTTGAAAACCAGTTCGAATACTCCTTGAAATCCATCGAAAAAACCATGGGAAAAGGATTTGATGATCCCGATAACCCCCTTCTGGTTTCCTGCCGTTCCGGTGGAAGGCAGAGCATGCCCGGCATGATGGAAACGGTTCTAAATGTTGGGCTTACCAGCCGGACCATCGGCGGCCTTATCGCCCAGACCGGTGACGAGCGTTTTGTCTATGATTCATACAGACGTCTGATCATGATGTACGCCGATGTAGTCCTGGAAAAAGCCGAGGGAGTCGATCCTGAAAAAGGTTTCGGTATCAGGGCGAGGCTGGAGGAGATCTTCAACAACTGGAAAACAGACAAGGGGTATGCCTCGGACACGGACATTCCGGCAAAGGACCTGAAAGATATCTGCGAACAATTCAAAATTACAGTGAAATCGGTACTTAAATCCGAATTCCCCGACTCAGCCCGTGAGCAGCTCATGCGGGCCGTGGGAGCGGTTTTCAAAAGCTGGAACGGACGGAGGGCCATAACCTACAGACGCATCGAAAATATTCCCGATGACTGGGGCACCGGCGTCACAGTCCAGAGCATGGTTTTCGGCAACATGGGCGACGATTCAGCAACAGGAGTCGCATTCACGCGGAACCCGGCGACCGGCGAGAACGTGTTCTTCGGGGAATGGCTGGTGAACGCCCAGGGAGAGGATGTTGTGGCAGGCCTCAGAACCCCTTACCCTATCAATGAGGAAACAAAGACCGAGGAGAACAAAAAATACCCGTCCCTTGAAACCCTCATGCCCGATGTTTACAGTTCCCTTCTCGATATACGGGAAAAACTGGAATCCCATTTCCATGACATGCAGGACATCGAGTTCACCATCGAGAAAGGCCGCCTCTTCATGCTCCAGTGCCGGGTAGGGAAACGAACCGGGACAGCGGCCCTCAACATGGCCATGGACATGCTGAGTGAAGGACTGATCAACGAGGTTACGGCCATCACCCGTGTGAAACCCAAACAACTCGACGAACTTCTCCATCCGGTAGTGGATCCCCAGGACGAAAAGCACGCCGAAATCCTTACAAGGGGACTTCCGGCCGGACCGGGCGGTGCCTTCGGCCACATCGTATTCACATCGGAAGATGCAGTGGAATGGGCGCGGGAGGGCCGAAACGTTATCCTCGTCCGCCAGGAAACGAATCCGGAAGACATCGAAGGAATGCGAGCGGCAAACGGCATCCTCACGGCCCGCGGCGGCATGACGAGCCATGCAGCCCTTGTGGCAAGGGGCTGGGGCAAATGCTGCGTGGTGGGGGCCTCCGCCCTTTCCATCGATGTGGCGGCAAGAAAACTCAAAATCGGAGAAAAAACATTCAAACAGGGCGACATCCTCACCCTGAACGGTTCCAACGGCCTCGTCTATGAAGACAAGCTCCGGATGATCGACTCCCTGGAAAACCCCAGATTCAAGGATTTCATGCAACGTGTGGACAAATACAGAACCATGGGCGTCCGTGCGAACGCAGACACGCCGGAAGATGCCCGGCTGGCCCTGTCCTACGGAGCCGACGGCATTGGGCTGTACAGAACAGAACACATGTTCTACGGAGCCAATTCAGATGAGGCGCTTTTCCTTTTGCGCAAGATGATCTTAAGCACATCGGGAAGAGAACGCCGAAACGCCATCGCCGGTCTTTTCCCCTTTGTAAAAAACGAAATCAAAAAGACTCTGATCGTGATGGATGGACTTCCGGTGACCATAAGGACTCTGGACCCGCCCCTTCACGAGTTCGTCCCCCATTCCAAGGATCAGCAGATTGAAATCGCCAAATCCCTGGGCATAGACCTGGGTGAAATCAAACGGCGCAGCGAAGACCTGATGGAAACAAATCCCATGATGGGGCACAGAGGTGTCCGGCTGGGGATCTCCTACCCGGAAATAACTGAAATGCAGGTCAAAGCCGTATTCGAAGCCGCTGCCGAGCTCACTGCAGAGGGAAAAAGACCCCAGCCTGAAATCATGATCCCCGTCACGTCGGAAGTCCAGGAACTGGTGATCATGAAACGGCTGGTCCAGGCCGTACACGACGAAGTGGCAGCACGGTTCAGCTTGGCGGGAATCGTCCACAAATTCGGAACCATGATCGAAATTCCAAGAGCCGCGCTTCAG